>NZ_JBWBKF010000064.1:0-59345 GCF_057657925.1 Lederbergia sp. B243.17 | reverse complement strand
ACAATAATATCTTCTCCATCTCTCCAAGCCCCCAGCTAAGTTATCTTGAAGCACAAGCATAACTTAACAGGAGTGATATTTGATAGAAGAGTGTTTATTCCTGTTTAGCAAGAACTGTTAACTTTAGTTTAGCAGTCACACGTGAGCAGTTCCCACAGGTTCATGTCGACATAATCCTGTTTCTCCCCGTCTTCCGAAAATTCCTCCTCATGCTCTTCTTTCCATTCCTCCGGCACTTCCTTCTGCTTTTTCTGCTCCTTGTCCAGGTCCCAGGCCGGCGCGTCCCATTTCGGGATATCCCATTTCGGCGGGTTCCACGTTGGCACGTCCCATGCCGACGCCGTCTGAAGGAAGGGAGAAAAATTCCCGATCAGGAAAATGACGGCCAGCACAGGCAAAAGCAGTTTACGAAGCTTATCCACCCCATTCACTCCTCTCAATTGTTCGCGGCATCCGGATATGTATATACGAAGGATTGCGAAATTGAATGCCGCCCTATGGGAAATAGGAGATGTAATTCAATATCCTTCCATCCCGTCTTCTTAAGTAAATATCAGCTCAACCTATTGGTCAAACACTGATTTCACGGTGTCAGAGAAGGTATCCGGGAGGAAAATCCTATATAAAATATGCATTTTTTCGCGAAACTGAGAGGAAAGAAATAGACACCACAGGAAATAGAAAAATAATCAGGAAGTAAGGCATAGGTTTTTCTTTCTTTATTGTCTTACAAATACAGACAGGGACCTTTTATTCATTTTCCCATACAAGAACCACTTTCCCTAGTAGACAGTCAGCCAATCTATCATTTCCAACTTGCTTTGCAAATTCAATCGAAGACAGGCTTGCCTTGTTCTTCGAGTGAACATCGAGATGATACTGCATGACCAGCTCAACAGCAGAACATGGTAGGCAGGATCTAGGAGAGCTAGAGGTGGCAGCATTCATTCTTTTTTCAATCGCTGTACACTGACTGAATAGGATTGCAATTTAAAAGGGCCAAATATCCTCGGATATTTGGCCCTGATTGAAATTTTATGCCTTCTTCACCATAAAACAAACAAGCATGCACGGTTCACTGCCCTCGTTGATGCACCAGTGCTCTTCACCTGCTGGAATCAATGTGGCATCTCCGGCTTTTTCCACACTGTATTTGCCATTGCTGTACGTATTGACTTCACCGCTGTAAATAAAGGAATACTCGTCCTCTTCGTGGCAGCTCATTCCCTCTGCGGGAACCCGCTCACCTGGCATAAGTGAAATGACGCTCATGCTGACTTCTTTAAAATCACCCTGATTGGTGAACAGTTTCTTCATTTCATACATCGGCATGCCAATTGGCTCCACTTGTTCAATATTGATTTTTTCCATGTTGTTTTCCCGCCTATCTTTATTTAAGTTTTGGATCAAGAAAATCTCTTAATCCGTCTCCTACGAAGTTAGCCCCGACAGAAATTGAAAAGATTGCCAATCCCGGGAAGGTCGACACCCACCAATTCTGGATCACTTTTGCTCCGCCTGACACCATTGAACCCCATTCTGGTGTAGGCGGTTGTGTGCCTAGACCGAGGAAGCTTAGTCCAGAGAACATCAGGATGGCGTTCCCCAGGTCAAGCGTTGCCATGACAAGCAACGGCCCAAAGCTATTCGGCAGGATTTCCAAAAACAGAATACGGATATGCGAGGCACCCATCACACGTGAAGCCGTCACATACTCGCTTTCCTTCAAAGAAATGACCATCGACCGCATCAATCGCGCATAGTTCGGCCACCAGATGATGGCCATGGCAATGACCGAGTTCATAATGCTCGGCCCTAGTGCAGCCGCAATGACCATTGCCAAAATAAGGGGCGGAAAGGCCATGATCAGTTCTGAGAACCGCATCATCACTTCGTCTACCAGCCCGCCTTTATATCCGGCGATCCCTCCGAAAAGAATTCCGAAGGCAAAGGCACTAATTACGGTAATAACCCCTGCAGTTAAGGATATTCTCGAGCCATACATTACACGTGAAAATACATCACGGCCCAGTTCATCGGTCCCAAAAAAGTGTGTAGAGCTTGGAGGCTCGAATCTGCTGGACAGATCTTGTGCTGTTGTACTATGCGTGGCGATTAGCGGCGCAAAAAAGGCGATAAAAATCCACAATATGCATATGATTAATCCCAGTTTAAATAAAAATCCTTTTTGAGTGATGAAAGATTTAAATGTTCGCATTACCGGTACCTCACTCTCGGATCGATTACTCCATAAAGGATGTCGATTACCAGGTTAATCACAACGTAAATAAACGCAATTAATAATGAAACGCCACAAATGGCAGGAAAGTCGAGTGAAACGGCCGAGAGATAGGCATATTGGCCAATGCCTGGCCAAGCAAAAATATTCTCGACCAGCACCATTCCGCCTAATAGATTACTGAACCCCATACCGGCTACTGTCAGGACCGGGATCATTGAATTGGCAAGCGCATGCCCCATAATAACCCCTGATTCTTTTCGGCCTTTTGCCCTGGCTGTCCGGATATAGTCCATCGACATGACCTCAAGCAGGTTCGACCTTGTTTGCCGTGCAATCAATCCCATCGTGAACAATCCCAACACGGTTCCTGGAAGAATTAAGTGCATCATCACATCCCCAAACAGGTAAAAATCACCGCTAAATAAGGAATCCAGCAATAACAGTCCTGTACCGCCTTCCGGTGTGGAGGATCGTGAATCAATCCTTCCCGGTCCAGGTGTAAGACCTAATTTAGAAGAAAATATAAAGAGCATGATTAAAGCAAACCAAAAGCTTGGTATCGAAACCCCGCTAATTGATATCGTACGGACAACGTGATCAATCGGCTTATTCCGGTAAATTGCAGAGATGATGCCAAGTGAAATCCCAAGCACCAAGGCAATGACCATGGCTGCTATCGACAACTCCAACGTAGCCGGGAAAAACTGCATAAGGTCTTCCAGCACCGGCTTTCCTGTGCGGATGGATGTGCCGAGATCACCGGTAAGCAAGTGCTTGAAGTATAGAATAAACTGTGTGAATAAGGATTGGTCCAATCCCCATTTCTTTTCAAAGGCTGCGACAATCTCCGGATTGTTCAATGCTGCCTGACTCAAATTCGCAGCGACCGGATCACTCGGCACCAAATGAGAAAGGATGAAAACGAAAAGCGATACACCGAATAATAGAAAAAGAAGGAACAATAAACGTCTCCCAATAAATCTAAGCAAGATCGATCCACTCCCGACTAAAAACAACATCTTTCTTGCATATAGCTATTCGCAGATACGCCTATCCGCGAATAGCTATAGCAGTCTTCAAAGATTATTTCGCCAGCTTCAGTTCATTTAAATGCAGCTTGCAAAGGTCGTTATACTCAACCCCTTCAAGATTCGAGCTGACTGCAAATGATTTAGGGTGCTGAACCAAAAAGGCATAAGGGCTCTCTTCTGCAACAAGCTCCTGCATTTTTTCGGATAGCTCTGCACGCTTAGCATCGTCAATTTCCACTTTCGCTTGTTCTGCTAAGCTTACCAATTCAGCATTGGCATCCGATGGTTGCCAATTCGCACGTGCTCCGACAATATCTCCCGGCATAAATGCCAATTGATTGCTTAGGTCATAATAGTCCGGTGACCAGTGCATGACCAGGAATGGAGACTTTCCGTTTCTGTAATCCTCAATGACTACACCGATTTCTCCTGTCTTAATCTCTGCATTGATATTGATTTTGGCGAGGTCTTCTTTCACCTTTTCGGCAATCGTTGTCCATGAAAGCCCTTCGGAATCATAGTTTGCAGCTGTTAGAGGAATCGTAAATCCGTCTTCGTAGCCCGCTTCCTTCATCAGTTCTTTTGCCTTTTCAATATCTTGATAGTTTTCCGGTCTTGATTTCGCCCCAATAAAGCCGTCTTGGACAAAGGACAATGGAAGCAGCGCTCCATCACCTGCAAGCTGTTGGTATCCCTCATAGTCAAGTGCGTAACGTACAGCTTGCTGAACAAGAGGATCCGCCATCTCTTTCCCGATCGCCGGATCGTTGTTCATTAATAAAAACGACTCGGTGGAAGTTGGCGCAGATACAACTTTTGCGTTCCCGCCTTCCTTGATTCCTTTCACTTGATCAGGTCCTACACTTAGAGCAACATCAATTTCACCTTGTTCAAGTGCTTGAATTTGCGTGTTTGGATCCGGCATTTCTTTGATGATGATTTTGTCTGCATTCACAGTTCCCTTGTAATGCGGGTTCTTTTCCAAAACCATTTCTGTGTTTGCTGTCCACTTTTTCAAAACATACGGTCCGCTGCCGGCTGATGTTCCATCCAGGTAGGCAGTGGCACTGTCAGTTGTACTCGCATCTTCCCCATCCGTGCCGCCGTTCTCTTTCACAACTTTGCTATCTACAACGGCGAACGGATTTCCTGTAATTTTTGACAAGAAGGAGGCGTCTCTCTCTTTAAGTGTCACAACAACCGTTTTGTCATCCTTCGCCTCTACTTTTTCAACCCCTGCTGTAAGGGCAGAAGCGTTGTCCTTGATATTGATTGTACGATTAAAGCTGAAGACGACATCCTCGGCCGTCACATCGTTGCCGCTTGAAAATTTCCGGCCTTCGTCAAGCGTGAATGTGTAAACAAGTCCCGTCTCATCTACCGTATGTTCTTTGGCTAGAGCCGGCTTTGGTGTGAGGTCCGATCCTTCCAGCATGTATAAGTTTTCATAGGTCGCATAAAAATAGAAGTTTCCGTACACTTCATACGCACGAGCTGGATCCATCGTTTTCCAGTCGGAGGCAATCCCGATTACGATCGTATCTCCATTCGACTTGGACGATCCGCCCGTCTCCGCCTTCTTGTTACAGGCGGCGAGTGATAGAGTCAAAAGCAATGCCATGGCCAGTAATGCAATTTTCTTCATACATAAGACCCCTTTTTATTTTTTTATAGTTCACTTTGTACACAAATGACAGGCAACAAAGTGTTCGCTATCTGTCTGAATAAACTTCGGTTCTTCCGACCTGCAGATATCCATCGCGGCCGGACATCTTGTGTGAAACCTGCAGCCGGCTGGTGGATTGGACGGACTCGGCACATCTCCCCTAAGAATGATCTTCTCACGCGGACCTTCTCCTGTATCAGGAATGGAGGAGAGAAGCGCTTTTGTATAGGGATGCTGCGGATTTCCATAAAGCTGATCGCGCGTTGTCAGTTCAACGATTTTGCCTAAGTACATAACGGCAACCCGGTCACTGATATGGTGAACGACGCTCAGATTATGAGAGATAAATAGATAAGTAAGATTCAGCTGTTTCTGCAAATCCTCAAGCAGATTGATTACCTGCGCCTGTATCGACACATCCAAAGCTGAGACAGGCTCATCGCATACAATCAGCTCCGGATCCAGTGCCAATGCCCTGGCGATTCCTACCCGCTGTTTCTGACCGCCCGACATTTCATGTGGAAACCGGTCGAGAAAGCGGCTTGCCAAACCAACCATATCCATCAATTCCGTGATTTTTGCTTGGCCGCCTTTTATTTTGTGGATTTTAAACGGCTCCAATAAAATTTGTCTTATTGTCCTGCGTGGGTTCAAACATGCCGAAGGGTCCTGGAAGATCAATTGTGCCTGTTTGGCGAACTGTTTTCGTTCGGACTTGCCAATACTCGAAATATTCTTCCCGTTAAACATAATTTCCGTCCCTGCGTCAGGGGGATAGAGACCAAGCAGTGTACGGCCAAGCGTGCTTTTGCCACATCCGCTCTCACCGACAAGGCTAAATGTTTCTCCTTTTTTAATGGAAAAAGAGACATCATCCACCGCTCTGAGCAACCCTCTTTTTCCGTCCGAACCTTTAACCTGGAAGGTCTTTTTCAGGTTTGAAACCTCCAGAATGTTCTCTGGGACAGGATTCTCCATTTCTCTTTCTCTATCAGCAGTAACTGTTAGCGGCACTTGGTTGATCCCCCTCTCTCGCACTATCATAAAGGAAGCATCTAACTTCCCGTCCATCTTCCTGTTTAAATAATGAGGGAGCTTCTAACCTGCACCGCTCCATCGCAAACTTGCAACGGGGATGGAAGCTGCAGCCGACCGGCATATTCTGCGGGTCGGGCACCGTGCCCTCGATGGCCTCGAGCCTGTCTACTTTACTCGAGATTTTCGGAATCGCATTCAGCAGTCCCTTCGTATACGGATGAAGCGGATCTATAAACACTGATTCCGTCGGGCTCTTTTCAACAATTTGCCCGGTGTACATGACGGCCACATTCTCACACATCTCTTTGACTACCCCTAAATCATGGGTGATCATGATGATGCTCATATCGCCCTTTTTCCTCAGGCTGTTCATTAGTTCCAGGATTTGGGCCTGAATCGTGACATCCAATGCCGTTGTCGGCTCATCCGCAATCAAGAGCTTTGTATTGCAGGCAAGCGCAATCGCAATCATGACCCTTTGCCGCATCCCGCCGGACATTTGGTGCGGGTACTCATGAAACCTCTGTTCCGGGGAAGGGATTCCAACTAGCCTCAGCATCTCAATCGCAGTCTTTTTCGCCTCTTGCCTGCTAACGTTTTTTTGATGAATCCGAATTGGCTCCATGATCTGTTTGCCGCAAGTATGCAATGGGTTCAGGGAAGTCATCGGCTCCTGAAAGATCATCGAAATCGAGCTTCCTCTTATTTTGCGCATCTCCTCAGATGAGAGCTTCAACAAGTCCTGCCCGTCAAAATGGATATTGCCCGTAATCTCGGAGTTGGCATTCTGCAAGAGACCCATAATGGCAAGTGAGGTGATGCTCTTCCCGCTTCCGCTCTCGCCGACGATTCCGAGTGAACTGCCCTCTTCCAATTCAAAGCTGATCCGATCGACCGCTTTGACAGCACTCTTGCGCGCTTTGAATTGAATTGTCAAATCTTCTACTTTCAGTAATGTCACTGGCCTCACCTTTTCAAATGAATTGGAACTTGCGTACTTAGTTAAAAATCACAGGTGTGATCACAGAGAGCAGCACCGTTTCTTGGTCAAGCGGGTTTTCCCAGGTATGTGAAAGGGTTGACGGAAAATGGATTGCTTCCCCCTCCCGCAAATAATATTCTGTCCCATCAACGGTCAGTAACACCGCTCCTTTCATGACATAATAAAACTCCTCGCCCGGATGGTTGAAAATCTCCCCCTCTTTTTGATTCGGCTTAATGGTGACGAGAAACGGCTCTAATTTACGATCGGCAAAACTATTGCTTAATCGAATGTATGAGGAATCGGAACTCTCTATTTTAAACGGCTTTTGGTCTTGTTTTTTCACTGCGTAATTCAGATTTTCCGTCTCTTCGAAGAAATGAATCATTTTTACCCCAAATGCGTCAGCGATTTTCTTCAGCGATGTGATAGCAAGGGAGGAAGCCCCTCTCTCGATTTGGGATAGAAAGCTAACGGACAAATCGGTCTTCTCGCTTAAATCCTTCAAAGTCATCCCTTGTTCTTGGCGCAATTGCTTGATTTTTAGAAAAATTTCTTCCATAACTGAATTCCTTTCTTTTGTAGCAGGAATTTTACTGTCACACTGTAAGTATTTATGATTTTATCATAATTCTATGAAATGTAAACAAATATTCTAAAAAATTTTAATATATGGAGTGATTCGATATATTTCATTACCTTCCAAGTAGTAAAAAAGAAAGTGCCATCCCCTATTAGGAAGGCACTTTCATTGAATCTATTTGTTTTATCGGAACAGCTGGTTCAGCTCCACCTATTCCGGCGTCGGGTTATCCTTCTTTTCGAAAGATTCTGTTTCCCAGTGCTGTTTCAGCCATTTGTCTAATGCGGATGGTGTCAGGTTATACTCACTGGTGATCTCTTTTCATGATTGATATCTTCCTTAACTGATTAAGCGTTAGTAGACCATCTGAAAAGCGAAGGATCAACGAAACTTGACAGGGAGTCTCCTTCCTCGGCCATGCCCCCGTTCAGGACATCAGCTAACTCCATATCTTAATTTGGCCCACCAGCCAGGCTAGCATACCCCCACTCCCCATAAGGTTTCTCATATCTCTCCTATGAATAAGAGTCAATGTTTGGCTTCTAGTTGGACTTGGCCTTAATTTTAAGTGTAGCCATCCATTCCTTCTTTATATTGAAAGAACGTTCCAAGTAAGTGTCAATAAAGTAACTTTAATTCATTCGATTAGCAAACTAATTTAACGAATAGAGCACTCGCTTGGAGTCTCACATAGAACCTATTTCCACCTTCCCAGTTTGATTACTAAAGAAAATTTCTATGCTTTTGATAGACTTTATTTAAATCGGCCGCCATAATACGTATTTGGAATTCTGCCGTCAGAATTTGGGTTATAGTTACTTCTAAATAGATCTCCTTCGATAAAAGCTCTCCTTACAATTTCCTCCACCGAATATTTTCCACTATCTATTTTTTCTCTCTTAATAGCTAGCTTAAAATCTATTTCAAAAGTAAAGTTTGGTATGTCAGGCACTTCGAACCTTGGCTTAATATGCAACAAATAATATTTTCCATCTGCAGAAAGCACTAACTTTACCTTGTTTATATCGTCAAATGAGATCCCGAGTTTTAGCATTTGGCTTTTCTTAGAATACTTCAGCAAAGCGTTATGATCTTTCATTTTGGATAATTTGAATTCACTAGGTTTAAAGTCCACAGGTATCATCCCCATCCTGCTGCATAAATTGAACTAGTCTAAATCTCAATAATCTCTTTGCACATTCTACATTTAATTCTTACTGATCCCTTTACATAAGAGTTCTCATCTATCTCATATAGGAAAGTATTACACTTAGGACATCTGTTCTTAACAAAGTGCTTTTCATGAGTAATACCTTTTTTCAGAATCCTATCTGCAAAGAGGTCCTGTATTCTTGTCATTTTCGCCACTTCCTCCTCCTACATTTCGATCAAGCCGGCTGAATACGGTCATCTCAACAACTCCACTACCCTCTCCGCCTGTGTATTCGACTGTGCCAATATTGCTTGTGAAGCTTGCAGGAGGATGTCGGTTTTAACCTTTTCCGTCATTTTCTTTGCCATGTCTGTATCACGGATTTTGGATTCGCTGGCGATCAGGTTTTCGGCGTAGTTTCTGGCGTTGTTGATGGCATGTTCGAGCCGGTTCGTAATGGCTCCAACATAGGATCGCTGGCTACTCACGTATTGAATCGCACTGTCCAGTCGTTTCAATGCTTTATTGGCGTGTTGCGGATCGTGAATCATGAGGGTGTTTACCCGCAGGATTTCTCCTGAGACGACGACTCTTTCAAAAGTGATTTGGTCGCCTGCATTGGCGCCGATTTGAAATTTCATCGGATCCTGGTTCTCTCTTTCATCCGTTTGGAAGAAGAGAGTGCCGCGAGCGTTCCCTCTGATTCCGTCGATGGGAATTTGTCCGACTTCTTTGCTGCTTAACTTTAGCTTTCCTTCAAAGTAGGAGGCGATGACATTTGCGTTGGAACTCTGGAGTTGCCGGTTGATTTCCTCCAGCAGATCCTCCGATCCATAGCTCCCTTCACTCAGCACAAGCTTTTTCTCAAATCCGTCCACTTCAAAAATGAACGTATCATTGACACCTTGTTTGATCTCTGTTGTGCCAGATAGGTCGACAACCCCGATTGTGTATGTCGGTTTTGGCTCTCCTTCTGCACGGTAGAAGAACGTATAAGCCGCACTTCCGCGGACGCCGTCAATCCGGTAGCTGCCGGAATCATTTCTTCCGTCTTCTTTCGTTTGCACCTTGAACACGAGCTTATCGCTATCATTTTCTGCTGTACCGCTTGTCACGCCTCCCATTTGAGCACGGACCAGGTCAGGGTAAAGTCCCTGTCGGCTTAATTCCGATTCAAGAGACCGATTCAATTCCGCTATGAGAGAAGCAGAGTTATAATGACCAGCCTCCAATGACAATTCCAACGTTCTTTTCACACCGTTATGGTAAAAGTCCAGCATCAAACTGTCATTGACATTCGGGTTGATTACAAAGTCTTTATCCAGCAGCCCTTCCCGGCCGACGATATACGTTTCTTGCTGCCCTGTATAGCCATTGCTGCTTGCGTACGGTTCGGTTACAGTAATTTTTTTTTGGAAAAAGTCGCGGAAAAATCCGCCGGTGAATGATCCGAAAGTATGTTGACTCCCGGCGTCTTTGGCAGACAATCTGATTGTACCTTCATATAGCTTCGCTGCAGTAATTTCATCTCCGGACAGGCCCTTCGTCAGCAGCTGTTCTTTAAGTGTTTGATTAAGCGCAGTGATTAGATCACTGTCACTGTAATTACCTTGTGCAATTGACAATGTAATATCATAAGCCACACCCAGATGATTAAAAGTAAAGTCCATTTTGCTGTTTGATTCATCAACTATGTTTGTAGCTGGCAGTACGTATTTTCCAGTTATAGTGGAAGTGGTGACTGTACCTGTACCGCTGTAGGAGTATGGGGGCGAGACCTGTTTTTTGCCCATGATAAATTCATGAGATGTGCCGCCGAAGCCGGATAACTGCTGGCCGCTCCCCTTTTCCTTCGTTTCAATAACGAACCGACCGTCACTTGTCAGGCTTGCAACTACTCCTTTCGCATCGAAAAGAGAGCGGTTTGCATTCAAGAACTCTTGCGCATTGGCATACGCCCCTTTTTGCAAAGCAATCTCGATCTCTTCGCCATTCATAGTGAAGCTCATTCCGTTATTATCATCATTGAGGGTTATACCCTGTTGCAAGGATGTTATTCCCTCGGCCTTAGCCGCATAGTACGTATACTCAGGCGGACGGACGATCCCTTCAGGAGGATTGACAACCGTCGTCTTTCCATTTGTAATCAACGGATCAATGACAGCAGTCCCGTTCAGAAGGGTTGCGGCCGCAGATGAACTCGGGTCAATCCAGAATCCTCCAGACCCTTTTACTTCATGACTGAAAATCAAGGCAGACTGCTGATTCGAGTCGGTAGTAGGAGAAAGAGATACTGAGACCTGTTTCGGCCCAAGCTGCCGGTTTAATTCTGCTGCCAGTTCTTCTTTGGTGTAAGCCTTCTCCTCAAGTACAACGGAAACAGTCTCTCCATCGATTTTCATATTCAATGTGTTGTTCGTACTGTCGATGACCGTTGTCCCTTTTATTCCGAAACGACCTGTCACCTGCGCTGCGGTCTCCGTACCATTTACCGGATCGAACAGGACGTAATCCACCTTTTCATTCACAAATAAACCTTTGAACGAAGGAGATTGCTTGTCGATAACGACGCGGCTATTCGAGCCGAAATAATTGCTCTTAATCCAAAGTCTGCTGCGGGAATCGACTTCAGCAACTGCATCGATTCCCATCATTTTAAACTCATCATTTATCCTGGATGCAATGTCTCTTCCGCTCAATGTTTTTTCTGTTTCATCGTCCTGCAGAAAACTCACTGTAATTGGCTGAGTCTTCTGGTCAATAAAAATACGGAGTTCATCGTTGACTCCATTTTGCATCTTTACACCAGCGGACAGATCCGCGTATCCATATACTTGAGCGCGAGATTTTGATATAGAACCGCTCTTTGAATTGTCATACAGGATAGAAGTGATACCGTCAATTTCAATCATGTTGCCGCTTAGGCCTGTAATAACATATCGGTTGGATGTAAGAGCGATTCGATCATCTCCATACTTGATCGCCTGAACATCCTTCTCTCCATTCTCCTCAAGCTGGCGGTTCACCTCGTCAATGACTTCATCGAGACTATACTCCCCAGCCCTGAATTTCAGTGTATATTGCTTATCGCTTCCCGCAAAAAAGGATAATGTATCACTTTGACCGCTGACAATACGGATCTTGTAATTTTCAAACTTGGTAACGCCAATCACCATGCCTGGCGGATTCCCAAGCGTATATTCATAGAATAAAAAGGATGCCCCGCCCTTTATTGAATCGATTGATTTATTGTTTTCCGCCTGAAGGGAAATCGCCCCCTTATCGGTCACATTCACAATCAGATTAGGGTCAATCTCCATAAGACGGTCATCCAGCAGATCGGCTATTTCCCCTACTGAATAGACCCCTTCAGGGATCGACAGCTTTTTCACTGTGCCGTCAATCGTGATTTCCAAATCGCTGTTATATCCGTCAACAATTTGTATTGGGCTTTGAAAATAGTGATTCCCTTCCAGTTGAACAAAAGAAGGCTGATGGGCTTCAATCACAGGCATGCTTCCCCACTCGGCCGCTTTCGGAAAACGGTCAAGTGAAATCTGCAGCTGGCGGAACTCCGTCTGAAGCACATCCCGGTCCTCCGCCGTTAAAGTATCATTCAGCGACTGCACCGTCAGCTCCCTCATCCGCTGCAAAAGTTCCGTCTCCTCCTGCAAAGCTCCATCAATTATATTCATCATCATGCGCGCATCCTCACCGTTCCGCTCTGCCTGATAAAGACCATGGATCTGTGCCCGCATCCCTTCACTAATTGACAGACCCGCCGCATCATCTGCAGCCTTGTTGATTGACATGCCGGAGGACAGCCTTGCAGCGCTTTCAGCATTCTTTTTCATCGTTTTATTTATCTGATTCAGGGTTTTTAACCCAACAATATTGTGCCGAACTATCACGAGAACCACCATCCGGTTGTGGAATTAGATTTTCATAATAATTATATCGGCAATCTTGCGTGGAAAATTAAGTAATTAAATGGTGGATAATGTAATAATCACCATTCTTTTATTCTATTATAATTCGGAGAGATATATGGCATTTTAAGAGGAATAAGTGCTATGGAGGAGGTTTTACAAATATCGGAGTCTTGTAATAAATACTGACTACGCTTTACCTCCATCTTTTCTCCAGCTGAAGAGGTTTCAAATAGTCAAGGGAGCAGTTGTTGTACCGGCAAATCATTTACTGGAATAGCTCAAAAGTCTTTCCCCTTAATGTAAAACCCTCTCATTTCTTCAGTTGCTGAGAGAATTTCATACAGGCATTATTTAACGGGTGCCATTTCAGATGAGTATTACATTTTAGCAACTGACCATATTGTTTTTCGGGCTTCCTGTCCTTTGTGGAGAATCGTGTGATATTTCGAGACTACTGAATGGAATCAATATTCTCCAATCTAATGTACACGATATTTATTGTCATCGCTCTGTCGAAGTGTTAGCCAACCACTTTCTTCTATGTGGATTCAGCAAGGTACCGAGAACGAAGCCTATTTCAGGGCAGGTTGAGCTACAATCGGTTGATGCTTGCCTCGATACCTTTCTTTCCAGAAGATGATAGACTAACATCAATGAATATGGAGGGTTTTAATCCAAAAGCCTATTTTTCATTTATACTGTTTAAAAACTAAAAATGACGGGAACTTAGGTGAAAACCATGTTGACTTTGGCGGCATGATAGTATTCGTATTTGCATATCCAATAAATTCTTCTTTATCTATTGGATAAGTTTCAATTATAACGTCTTTTTTTCTAGGTGATAATTTATATTTCTTTAGTTCAGTATCAGAAAGATACTCAAGTCTACTTGTATCAAATATTCGAAAGGCCTGTGAAATAATTTGTGTATTTAAACGGTAAATATCATTATTCGAAAAAGCATCAGGACTTAATTTTTTTAAGTTCACTACAAATTCATTATTTCCATATTCAATACGAATGTTTCCTTTTGAAAGAGGTGTGTCTTTAGACATGACCTTAAATCTTTTAAAAATGAATTCTTTAGCCTTTTGAAATAGTTGTTCATCTACCTTAGGTATTATGCGATGAATTGGCAAAATATCTAGATATTCGAAGCTTATCAAACAAGAAAGAACAGAGTTTTTAAAGCCTGATAATGAACTTGTGTATAAACGGTGATGTCCATCTGCCACATATATACTTTCTATATCTAAAAATTCCTCTGTAATCTTGCAAGCTTCTTCACCACAAAACACGAAAATTTCTATATCTTCATTTAATCTATAACTATCAACGTACTTCATCTCATCGATGTATACTTTATAATCTATCTTTTTTCTATGGCCAAGCAAGATTGGAGCCGCCTCGCAATTATATCCATGGAGGTTACTCAGCATTCCTTGAACAATGTCTGGTATAACTAGTTCATGACATTTAACCCTCCCTTTGTCGTATTCGTTGATAGATAAATCTCCAATCATTCCATATACATTATTCAATTTAAAGATATAAACAGCATTTTTATATCCTCTTACTGGATGATTATTTAATACATCCTTTTCCTTTTGAGTAAGAAACAAGGTTCCTTCATCAAATGCCAATTTGTTGTCCTTTATATTAACTAAATTTATATATTCTGAGTCATAAATACTACCACTGATGTTGATAAACGATTTTTCGATTACGTTAATTTCCAAGAATTTCTCACCTTCTTTTACCTATACATTCATTAGTGTTTTTAGCATAAATTATATTAAAATTAATATTCACTTTGTATAAAAGAATTTAGACTATCTTATATCCAAAACTTTTCTTTAGGGGGGGTTAATGTAAACTCCTGCCCAATTCCCGTTGCTTCCGCTAACTGATAAATTTTTTCCGAAAAGTAGATGTCATGCATGGACAGACCAATGTTGTATACCATAATTCTCTCAGAGTCAGTTCGACGCCCTTCTGCTGTGCCATTGAGTATGTCAGACACTTCAGCAAATTTTTTAAACTGTCTAAAATACTTAAAATCCTTAACATGGTCTGTATCATCTGCATAAATTTTATCAAAGAATAAATCGCAATTCATAAACCCTCTCGTATGAATTGGTACAACCAAACAACCTTCTTCATAACAATCATCTCTACATATATCTTGAGATAAATAAGTAACAGAAGAAATGATAACTTCGCTTCCCTTTACTGTATCTTCGTAAGAATCACAAAAAATATATTCAACACGTTCTGAATTAGGAAGACTACGAATGTAATCCCTAAATAATAGATGTTGATTTTTATATTTTAGGAGTTTTAATACTATATTTGTGTCAGGCAATAAAGCAAGCAACACTTTCAATGTAGCCCTCGCTTGATTACCTAAACCTATAACAGCTATCTTATTAAAATTTTTCTTGCTTAAAAGTTTAATTGAATGTGCAGCAACTGCACCAGTACGCATGGTGGTTATATAATTTCCATCCAACAGAGATTTCAGAGAACCAGTTTCGTAATCATAGAGCAAAATCTGACTATCCAGCGCAGGACTTCTAGACGGATATCTAGTTACTATTTTAACCCCCCCACAATTATCCTTAAGGAGTATGGAAGGCATCACATTATAAAACACATCTTCTATTGGTTTCATACTAGTTTTTGCAGGTAATATTACATCGCCTTTGTTTTTGAGCATATCATCTACCCATTTATAGCACTGCATTGGCTCTATGTTTAAACGCATAATGTCAGTATGTGTTAAAATTCTCATTACCCTTCCTCCCACATTACTATGTTCTAAGCCAATATGTCTTTTAATGCTGCAACCAGTTTATTATTTTCTTCCGGGCGTTTTACCGCAATTCGGATATATTCACCCTCAAAACCATTCTTTGAAGTTAAATCTTTAATTAAAATATCGTATTGATCTAATAAAGTTTCCGTTACTTCCTTTGCTTTATGATCCCCAACAACTTCACACATTAAATAGTTAGCCTGCGAAGGTATAACTCGCAAATTTTTTACAGTTGAAAGTTCCTCAATGTAATCTCTTCTAACATTTTTAAACCTTCTCATAGCTTCTTCATAATCACCCTTATATTTCTCAAATATTTGCATATAGAATTCACCGAAGGAATTTATATTCCAGATTGCCATGTCATCCTTTATAGTGTTGATAAGTTCTGTATTGATAGAAGCCAAAACCCCTAGACGCAGCCCTGGTACTCCAAAAGATTTTGATATACTCTTAATGACAATTAAATTTGGATAGCTATTTAATACTTTTTCGTCTAATAGGGTGGCATTTTTC
The DNA here is from genome assembly GCF_057657925.1 of Lederbergia sp. B243.17. Lineage (NCBI taxonomy): Bacteria > Bacillati > Bacillota > Bacilli > Caryophanales > Bacillaceae > Lederbergia > Lederbergia sp. B243.17. The sequence goes on along the minus strand of NZ_JBWBKF010000064.1, from coordinate 43,384 downwards.
TCTTCCGCAAAATCTATAAAAGACTCATCCACAATAAAAGCTATCTCTCTATTCGCTGTCCATTCTGCAATCTTCAATACATCTGCTTTTTTGATATAATTTCCAGAGGGATTATCAGGATTAATTAATAATAAAACAGAAATATCCTTGTCCACATAGAAGTCAATCAAGTCTTCAGCTGTATAAGTATAATCATTGTTACCCGGATAATATGGAACTATATCGTCAGATCGTTTCCGATTTGGATATTCTTCAAATGTCGGAATTGCCATACCAATCTTTCCGGGAATCCTTTCCATCAATGATTTAATCAGTTCAGCTGCTCCATTCCCTATAACGACATGTTCCTTTTTCAGTCCAAAATATTTTGCAGCTAAGAGACTGTTTACACCCATTCCAGATGGATAATCACATATTAACCGTTCAAAATTAGCTTTTATTTCATCCAATAGTTTTTGTGAAGGGTAAAATGGATTTACTAAGTAGCAAAAGTCAATTAAACTAGGATATCTCCAATATCCACCATATCTACTCTGTATTCTCTTTAGCTTATCTTCAGCAGAAGTGGTGAAAATGGATTCAGCAATATCAAGATCTTGTACATCGTCTATTTCATACCATGATTCATCACCTAAGATTGTTGCCTTTATCTCTGGCCTGTCTAGTAGTGTGATCACTTTAAGTACTTGTTCATAATATTCATTATTTCCTAAAGCCTTACTATAAGCCTCCAAGAATGGTACATAATGAGTGGTGGAAAATCCCTTGCTAAATTTATATATATTGACGGTCTTATAATAGCTTTGGATATCCTCATACTTAAAATCTTTTTTGCCTAAAAATCCTTTTATGTTGTTCTCTTCGTCTAATTTAACTACTGTACCATCCATCCAGCTTTCATATTTTGCAACTAATGCAAGGCTTGGGTAAGGATCTTCAATAATTTTATTTAAGACTGAGTCCTCGAAAATTAGATCTGATTCTAATAGCAGTGTATCATCCTTCAATAAGTAATCTCTTGCCATATAAAGTGAATAGATGTTATTAGTTTTATCATAAATTTCATTTTCTACGTATTCCACGGGGGTATTTATTTCCAAGGTTGAAATAAAGTCAATTAGTTCTTTACCCTTATAACCAACGACGATAATAATCTTTGTTAAATTGGTCTTATCCAGTTGGCGAAGCATCCTTTCAATCATTGTAACCCCATTTACTTTCACCATGCTTTTCGTATTATTATCCGTTAATTCCTTTAGACGTTTACCCATACCAGCTGCCAAGATTATTCCTTGCACTTTTCTCAATCCCTTTCTCCAATATTCTTAAAATCCTGTTCTCTTTTCTAAATCTAGTCTAATAACGTACTACTACTATAAAACTTTGACTGTGAGTAGTAATGTCCTCGTTCATAAAAGGCGCTTTGCAAAACACCTCTCCCCTAATGATATGTTAAAAATATATATTGGTTTTTTAAATGCCATTGCCTTTGTTAGTAGCCAATATAGTTCTCTCCAGAATCTCGAATTACTAGGATCTATAATGGCGCGTTCCTAAACTTATTAGCATGGCCAGGGCATTTAGGATAGTTGTGCATTATCGTTTGTTTAAACATTTTAAAAGCACCTCCTAAAAATGATAACCTTTGATTACCAGGAGGTGCTGCAAACGCCTTAAAACGTTAGTCTACAGATTATCTGACGCCAAACCGAATATGTTTTCCGCCTATAGGCCCTTTCAGAAACCAACTGACTGCTCTCATCTTTTCTAGCACAAATTGATTTCATCCAATGGGTCATGTAACAAAATAAGATACCACAGTCTTTGTCTAGAACCCTAGAAACAGAAACAAGAAGAAAGATAAATTTCCATATATTGTAGGGCCATTAGTAAAAACTTTCTTTTAACACTTCGCTTTTTATAGATAAATAAATTTCCTTTCCGGATTGTCCATTGGAATTAACATACACCCGGTTTGCTATATTCTTTCTGTTTTTAGCTAAAGGATCATAACCCACTGATAACTTCTTAACTAAATCATACCAAGACTCCGAACGATCCATCATATAATAAAAGACATTATCTGGGAGCAATGAATTCTCAGGCATCTTTTCCGCCCAATATAAAACCTTTTTTTCGGTTAATAAATAGGCATTTAAAAGCGATCCTTCTTTAGAAATTAAAATATCCGCCGCTACTAAAGCCGGATAGTAACTATCTGTCTCATCTAAAATAACACCTTTATATAATGTATCTCCAGCGTTTATACTATTGATTAAGTCCTGATAATATTCATAGAAGTGAGGTATATACTTAGAAATAGATATCTTTGTAAGTGGATGAGGACGCCAAAGAATGACTGTATCCTTAATAAATCTAGGTATATTAAATATATCAATAAGATGTTCTAGTGCCTGAAATGGCTTGTTAGCAAAATAAAGACAACCTGTATCAAGAAGAAAAACGGTTTTCCCCTTTACTTTCTCCCTCCATTCCTTAGGGTAATCAATTTCACTACTTAGTGCCACAATCATGCCATCTAGCTTAGGTGATCCCAGTACTAGAATTTTATCTAATGGAATTCCTTCCATTAATGCTTTTTCTTTTTCTCTTTCATTCACTAAAACTATTTTATCTATATTTCTTAAAGAGGGATTATCATATGGATAAAAGCCTTCACCCTTATTGTGAGAAACAAAAGATGAAAGATAGTATGGTACATAAACAAGCATATCAGTATACTTTTTTAAATTCGAAGTGAAGTACTTTTGATAAACCTGTGTTAGTGTATTATAGTTATCATAAATATTGTGTATAAAAATTATATCTGGTTGCTCAATTTCTAAGTCATACTCTTCATAATGTGTAATAGGAATATTTAAGGCAAAACGTTCACCTTCATATACAGGTATTGCTTCTTTATTTGTAAGTTGATAGTACGGTATTGGAACCACATTAACTACACAGTTCGGATCTTCCAAAAAAGCCTCGTAAATAGACGCTAGACTATCCCACATTGATGCTTTGTAAGGAAAGAAAACAACGTTTATTTTTGCTTGAACTTCTTCAATAAATAATTCTTTTAATATTGATATGTTACTCTTTAGATTTTCGATAATGTTATTTTTTTTATCAACATCTTCTATCAAAAGCTCACAGAACATGCCTTGTACAACTTTTAACTGTTTTGCAGTCTTATTCGGGGTTATTTCTTCATTTTCTATTTTACTTTCTATCATTTTCAATGCATTTAAACAATCATTTATTGCTACACTCTTATTCATCAATTGGTCTAAAACATCTACCATTTCAGAGACTGTTTCTAATAAATCAACGATTTTCTTTTTATTTTTTAAAAACATGGAATTCACCCTTCAGATTACTTCAAAAATTTCTTAAGTGTTTTTTCCTTTATTTTTGTTTATATTCAAAATATCCATTCTCTTCATCGCTAATTTATAATTGTACTTTGAAGAAAGAGTGTAATAATATTGCGCTTTTTCCAATTTGCCAATAACTTCGTAGAAAACACCCAAATTATACGCTGGAAGAAAAGTGCTAGTTCCCTTCACAATCTCTCTTAAATTTCCTCTTAAACATTCTAGAAAGCTTAACTCTATATTTTCCATATAATCATTAATATATCTAGGATATTTGAAACTATATTCCATAAAGAAAAGACCCTTAGCGAAGTGAAAATCGGAAAGGTTTTTTAATGATTCTTCATTATCCCTTATAACCTGTAAAACCTCTGTTTCACCAAGTTCTTTTCCGGCAGTTATAATTTCAACTACTAAATCAGCATAATAGGGAACACTCTTCCTTACTAATTCGTAAGATTTACTCAAAAATTTAAAAGCCCCTCTATATTGTCCGTCAATTCTCAACTCTTTTCCCAATTGATATAAATAATAAGGGTCAGAGGGGTGATCGGCAACTTCTTTAATTAATAATGGTATATTTCGTTCACTCTTATTTTTATTTAAATACCCATCATGTTTTACTTTCCACGTTAGGTTTACTCTTGGTCTGTCACTAATAAGTTGCTCATGAATTGAACCTTGATATCTGACATCCTTTGGAAAAAACCTCGATACGTATGTTGTACTTTGTTCCTCTTGGTCCCCGTTCATAAAGCGGCTCTCTATAAGAAGTCTCCCAATAAAGTTACCATTCATGGTTTCATATAAGTCTTCCTTTGAGCCATTGACTAGGTATTCATCAGCATCTAAGACCAATATATATTCGTTGCTAGCCTGTTCGATCGAAAAGTTTCTCGCATCAGCAAAGTTCTCTCTCCAATTATACTGATATAGCTTGGTATTTGGAAACGATTTAACGATACTGATAGTATTATCAACTGAACCTGTATCAACTACTATAATTTCATCTACTAGGTTTTGGACACTGTTTAGACATCTTTCTATATAATTTTCCTCGTCTCTGACAATCATAGCTAATGAAATCTTCATGTTGATTCCTACTTTCTATTGCGAGTGGACTTATCCATTACAATCCTTCCTATCAGAAGATATTGCCTACCAAAATCTCTACGATTCGAATACATTTACATAAACAGAAAATATATTGATATTACTTGAACAATACAAAAATTATTGAAACCCCATAAAAATATACATAACAAAGGAATGATTTCCTGTGAAGAATTCGTGAGTTCCTTTTTTACCAAGCTATGGACATCTCTTCAGAATATTACACCATAGCTATACAAAAAAATTAGTTCATTAACCAGTAGAAGCTTTGGAGTGATTATTGATCTACATAGTCGTTGAAATTAGCTTTACACCTCTCAAGAATTGTTCCATATAATATTTTATTTGTGGTATTCTCAAGGATATAATCATAAAATCTGTAATCATCTTCAAAAATGCCTAATGCATATTTCGCCACTTCTATGGCAGATTCATTTTGTTTTACTTCTAAAAGACATTTAATTATAGAATCGAAATCCTGCTCACTATATTTATCCCAGCTACATAAGTTGTATAACTCTAGTGCCTGCCCCTTTAACCCAATTGAAAATAATAAACGTGCAACTTTAATAATCAATGATTCTCCTGCCCCTTCAATATTTTCCAGAAGCACATTACACATATCAATTTTTTTATAGACAAATAGAATTTCTAAAGCATTAATAACTATATTCTCATCGATATCGTTCACCGATTTATTCCCTTGGAAAATATCATTTAATGCGGTTATTTTTACATTTTTCATAATTACGTCAGTTTTTTCCTGAAACTCTTTTACATCATTGATATGATTACTCAGGATTAGAAGATCAATCATGTTTATCCAATTAGAATCAATTAGCTTTTGTATTAAATCTATATTAATGATACTTTTAAATTCTTTTATGCTTCCCATCTCAGTGATAATATATCTTTTTAATAAGCTTAATTCGTATAATATATTATTATCCTCATTATGATCTTCTAGGATTTGCAATGCCAAAAAGGGATTTCCCACAAAAAAACTTGCCTTGATATATATTTTAAGATTGTTTTGATTTACTAATTGGTTTCTCTTCAAAAACTCTAATATCTCAGTTTCACTGTGATATTTGTTGAGCAAAGATACTATTTGATTAATACTCTCTCTATGGTTCTTATTTATATTCAAAACACTAGTAAAGTGGTAAATAGCGTTATTGTAATCCTCGAGGTAAAGAAAGATCTGTCCTAACATGTAATGTGGTTTTTGATCTTTAAGGTCTGGTCTAATAATTATGTGATTATACTTATCACCGTTATTTAATATCTGCAGGAATATATTTTTAGCTTTAATTATTTGGCCTCTTTGTTGATAAATTGCACCTTTAAAATATAAAAACTCTGGTGAATGCTCATAAATTCTTTCAGCATCGTGTATGACATTTAATGCATCTGTATATCTTTTTAAGTTTATTAAACAAATTGTAATTTGGATCAAAGTAGTAGAAACCCATGAGAGGCGAAAGTCCTTTTTCTGCTTATAAGCTTCTAAATAAGCTTCTAATGCCTTTGAATAGTCGCCCAATGAAAAGTATTCATTTCCATAATTAAAGTAATCGAAAGCATTCTTCTCATCGTTCATCATTTCTGCATCCAAGAGCTCTTTGTTGCGCAAAGATTTATTCTTTTCGTCGACCGTTCTTTTTAAGTAGCCTGAATGAAAAATAAGCAACCCTGATTTGCAAATCCTCAATGTTTGCTCTTTATCACAAATTAACTGCTCGTGTATTTTACGATAATACTTTATTTTACCGTTGTTTCTATATATTCTATCATGGTAGTGTTGGACTAGATTTTCTCCAACATCTCCTGCAAAGTTAATAATCTTCGCAGCATATGCATCACTTTCTTCTCTATTCTCTTTCAACTCCTCAATAAATTGTTTAAAGTTTTCTTCGTCAACATATTCATCAGCATCCAAGACTAGTATCCATTCACCAGTAGCCTTAGATGCAGAAAAGTTTCTAGCCGCTGAAAAGTCATTTATCCATTCAAAATTGTATATTTTTGAAGTATATTTCTCAGCAATAGATATCGTTTGGTCCTCGGAGCCTGTATCCACCACAATAATTTCATCTACTAAACTAACTACTGATGATAAACAGCGCTCAATTACCTTTTCTTCATTTTTTACTACCATGCATATTGATAATAATGGTTTCATGTCATTGGTCCTCCTAGAATATAATAAATCTAATAAAAATATCGTGCTTAGGAAAATAAGCACGATATTTCAATAGATTCATTAAATATAAATTAACGAAGTAATTGTAATACTCCTTGTGGCTGCTGATTTGCTTGAGCAAGCATTGCTTGAGCGGCTTGAGAAAGAATAGAATTCTTAGTTTGAGCCATCATTTCTTTAGCCATATCAACATCACGTACACGTGATTCTGCAGCTGTCAAGTTCTCACTTGATGTACCAAGGTTATTTATAGTGTGCTCAAGACGGTTCTGGAATGCACCTAATTTAGAACGTTGTTTCGATACTGCTTCAATGGCGATATCCAACGTACTAATTGCTGTACTTGCCGCCCCATGACTACTAACTGATACCAGTGCTGCAGAAAGACTTAAACCTGTTGTACTCATATCAGAAATACCAATATTTATATTCTGACCATCATTAGCACCAATTTGTAGAGTTCCAGAGAAATTACCTTTTAATAAGTTTTGCGTATTGAATTCAGTAGTATCAGCAATCCTATCGATTTCTGACATTAGTTGATTTAGTTCATCCTGAATTGCATCTCTATCTGCTGTAACGTTTGTGTCATTAGCCCCTTGTACAGCAAGTTCTCTCATACGTTGGAGAATAGCGTGCGTTTCATTTAGGGCACCTTCAGCAGTTTGAATTAATGAAATCCCATCTTGAGAGTTCTTAGAAGCCATATCTAGACCGCGAATTTGTCCACGCATTTTTTCGGAAATCGCCAAGCCTGCTGCGTCATCACCAGCACGGTTAATACGAAGTCCTGAAGCAAGTTTCTCCATGTTTTTAGATTGTGCATTTGTTGCCGCACCCAACTGACGGTGTGTATTCAACGCTGCAATATTGTGATTGATAATCATTCTTTTTTCCTCCCTGAATGTCCGATCCACGTCCTTGTGGATGGTGTTGTTTTTTGGTGTTAAGCAAGGCAGAGGGTCGGCCGCCCCTTGCTGTTGCTTACATATCTTATATCGTCAGGGAGGAGGAATATTTAATAGTTTTTAAAAAGATTTTTATTGTTTTTTTGCTTTTGATAGGATGGTGAACAGGTCTGTTACGGATTCGGTTGCTTCTGTGTTGGCGGATTGGATGTCGAGCCAAACTTCTTTGCGATGGATTTCGACATTTTTAGGTGCGTTGATGCCGATTTTGACCTGGTCGCCTTTGATCGAGTTGATAGTGATTTCAATGTCTGGGCCGATTTGAATCGATTCGCCCTTTTTTCGGGTCAGTACTAGCATCTTGTCACCTCTTTACCGCTTGGAAGAGCGGATGCTTTGTTTTGTAGTTTTCCTCGTTCAGAATAACCTGTTTTGCCTTGTTGTTTTTGATGTTGACGATGACAGGCGCTTGCAGATTTGCTGTGCTTTTTTCAAACGGATCGTGAACAGTCAGGATAACGAAGGCGCTGACATCTTCAGGGCTACTGATTTGGAGCAGTTCGACTGTATTTTCATCAAGTTTAAAGTCATATTTTTCATAAAGACTGTACGGGTCGGCGATGACGAAGGCAATTTCTGGCGTATCAACGGATTGCATGATGGACATTGCATCCATGTCGGGAAGTGGAAGCAAAGTGAACCTTGTTTCGTCCGGAAAGCCGGGTATGCCGCTTTCAAATGTAAGGATTGTATCCTCTGTGATTTCCACTTCTCCGTGGTATTTCGTTTGTATGTTCATTTGGCCACACTCCTTATTTTACAAAGTCGATTTGCAAAGAATGGCGTCTTGTGAGTGAGACATTGACTTTGCCTAGTTGGTACTGGTGAATTGGCTTGTTGACTTTCGCATCAATGATTGGATGTCTTGTTTTCACATTGATATTTGTTTTCCCTGGCTGGTAATTAATTTTCACAGAGAAGACAGATGGAATCCAAGCGATGTTAGTTTCGGCCGGCGGCGGGTTGGCGTTGCGCTTTGCCTGCTCAATCAGGACATCTTGTCCATTCTGAATCTCCATCATTTCATCGCCCTCTGAAGAGATGCGGGCGATTGCCTGCATGACTGCCTGATGCCCCTTCTGCGCGTAATCCTTGCTCCAACGGAACGGGCTTCTTATATTCATGTCTTCCCAAGCTTGCGTCTGATCAATCGTCAGGCGGCCGAGAATTGTGTTGATTTTCATGTCAGCCAGTGGCTGCTCAATATGTAGATCGGCCTTTGGCTGCTGAATCGATTGCCTTGCGGGCGTTGACTGGATGGCAATTTGCGCCGTTTGGGACTGCATTCTGATTTGCGGAACTTGCATATATAGCCTCCTCTCGAAAAAATGCCTGGCCCTCTTGCGCCGATTGGCTTCATTGCCAGATGCGTGTAGAGGAGCCAGGCACGGTATGTGCGGTTATCTTAGGAAGTCCATCAGAGATGGCTGGATGATACGGGAGCCGACAGACATCGCTGCACGGTGAACTGCTTCCTGGGCTTTGAATTCCATGACCACTTTTTCGAATTCAATATCTTCGTTGTCTGACATGATTCGTTTTGCAATGGATTCCTGATTGTCAATCCGCTCTTCCATGAAGTCAAGGCGGTTGGTACGGGCGCCGAGTTCGGAGCGGGCGGAGAGCATAGTGTTTGTTGCCGAATCTATTTGATCAAGGTATTTCCCTACCCCGGCAGGGTCATCGCTTAAGGCTGTTTGAAGCTCCTCTAGCATTGTAAACAAGGATTCGTCACCTTTTCCAAATATGTCTTCGCCTTTCATATTAACAGGAACTCGAATACCTTTAGCCAACTCGAACTCAACATTTTGATCATCGAACACAGGTTCAACATCAGTAAGATTTTTAAAAGGCGCTTCTTGTGTTTTTGTTCCGTTGAAAATATATTTGTCGCCGACCTTTGAATTGGCAATTGATTTTAAGTGATCAGTTAATTGTTTCACTTCAGATTGAATTGCTTCAAGCTGGCCATCATCATACGTACCATTGCTTGCCTGAACAGTCAGTTCACGAATCCGTTTTACGACTTCTGTTGCTTCCCCAATCGCGGAGTCAGCTGTATCCACCCAATTCCTCGCTTCGGAGAAATTTCGTTTAAATTGTTCCACCTCTAAAACATTCGTTCTGTAGAACATGCCTTTCATTGCCACAACAGGGTCGTCAGAGGGGCGGGAAATCTTCTTCTGCGTCTGAGCCTGTTCAAACAATTTGTCCAGACGGGAATAGCTTTGATTGATATTAAACATGACATTATTTGAAATCATGCCATCTGTTACGCGCATTGTCTACACTCCTTATCTTCCGACAGTTCCCATGCCGTTTATGATTTTATCGAGCATTTCATCAATTGTAGTAATCATCCGAGCAGAGGCAGAGTAGGCATGCTGGAATTGAATCAGGTTCGAGAACTCCTCATCTAGGGAAACCTCGCTGATGGACCTCCGATTTTTATCGACCGAGTTTAAAAGAAGGCCAGTGTTTCCTTCTAAACGGTTGGCTTGCTGGCCCTTGACCGCCATTTCGCCGATAACACCTTCGTAGAAGGATTGAAGCGTGCCCGATTTGATTGGCAAACCAGCTACGACTTGATTGCCATCCTTGTCCAGCATGATTCCATCTTTAATGATGAGATCCTTCATTTCAGCCAATTTAAGGGCATTCTCTCCGTCTCCATGATTTCCATCCTTCAGAGAAGCAGCGACCTTTGAGGGTTCACTGATGATTACTTTTATATTGGCTGCAGTAATGTCTGTTCCATCTGACCCACTAGAAAAAAAGCCAGTACCCTTAACCCCATCGAGATCAAAGCCACCCGAGTGAATTGAATTAAATACTTGCGCAAAAGAATAAGCATAGTCATTAAGCTTATTGATCATTTCAGGGTATAGCGTGTCATGGGCTTCAAATAATGCAGAGAGTTTACCTTTTCCTTCTCCAATGGAGGCAGCATCAAGTGTTTCGCCGGCCAACTGCAGTTCTTGCGTCCCGGTCTCATTTCCTGCAGCATCTTTACTAGAGACCCATTCTAAACTGCGGCTTGTTTTGTCGTTAACCAATTCGACCTTCTTTCCATTTACCAAAATGGAAACACTCCGGCCGCCTTCTGCAATAGCCAATGAATTTCCGCCGTAATTTACTGGCTTCGTTTCAATGGGCACAAGGGTGGATAGCTGGTCAATCAAGCGGTCCCGTTCATCATACAAATCATTTGGCAAATACCCATGCGGCTCTACTTCGCTAATTTGCTGGTTAATGGCAGCGATTTGTTTCGCGAGTGAATTGATTTCCAACACTGCCGTATCAATTTGGCTTTTCGTTTCCGTCTGGATTTGAGTGATGGATGAATGAAGATAACGGAACGTCTCCGCTACTGCTTCCCCTCGTTGTATAACAACTCGACGGGCACCTTCGTTCTCAGGATTTGTACTCAGATCCTGAAGGGATTGCCAAAATTGTGCCATTGCTTTGGACAACCCGTTGTCACTCGGCTCGTTCATGATGTCTTCCATTTGACGGATAGATCCGGCGAGTGAGCTATAGTAGCCGAATTTGTTATTCTCGGCACGATATTGTTCGTCGATAAAACTATCGCGAATGCGCTGGATGGTACCGTCAACAACCCCTGTTCCAAGCTGGCCGGGAATTTGAGGGCGATTCATCGCAGCTGCTGGATATGGTGTTGTTTGTTCAAAATTAACACGCTGGCGAGTGTAGCCGGGCGTATTTTTGTTAGCGATGTTATGGCCAGTTACGTAAATCGCGCTTTGCTGGGTATACATACCGCGTTTTGCAGTTTCAAGCCCCATAAATGTGGAACGCATCGGTTTTTCCTCCCAAATAGCGGTTTAAAACCCGCTTTCTATGCTTTTGAGTCAAATATTGACCTACCTCCGCCCGACTGTTCAAAGCCTTCATTTTGCGTTTTTGAATAATTGGGCGTGTTTTGTTCAGGTGATAAAATATCAAGGCTCATGTTCACGAACTGTATCGAGTATTCGAGAAGCTGCTGGTTCAGACCATTGATATTTTTCAGCTCGGCAATAACTGCTTTCAGTTTGTCCTGCAGCCCGGTCAGCTCTTCCCTTTCCTGATCAGAGAGTGACTCGCTGACTTCTGAAATGGATGCACCTTTTCGGTCCAGTAATTGTTCAGTGATTTTTTCTCTTGATTGGTCAGCGATTTGAATGGCTGTAACATGCTTCTGTTCTTCACGCAGCAACGTGTTCAGCTTTTTCATATCGTTTTTTTCAATGGCTTCAGTTTTTTCCTGTGACGTTTCGAGCAGCTGATTATGAAGAACGAGCAGCTTTTCTAAAACTTCTATGAGTGATTGGGCCGTCATCCGCAGACCCTCCTCCGTTGTTTTGCATTCTAGTCATTATATCGGCTTCATTTGTCGTTCATTAAGTATAGATGTTGATAAGCATGCCTTGGATCTCTCCGACGAGTCCGAGAATTTCAAGTCCCTTTTGCTCCTTTTCGAGAACCGAATTGGCAAGGTCAATCAGTTTGCTGTCCACTTCTTTGACAACCTTGTACACTTTCGTACGGCCCCGCCAATCAAGTCCACGCTGTTCCTCCAGCTGCAGACCGTTATTAACTGCATCTTCAAGGAAGCTTTTTACAAGTTTCTTATACTTTTTGAAATCCTCGATTGTCTGCGACTTCGCTAGCTTCTGTCCCTGGTCCTCGATGTCCTGACGAAGCTGGTTCATTCGTTCATAAACAACATTCTCACGTTTCTTTGACATCACTTCAGAAAAGTGGACAGATTCCGTTGCCTGCTGTTCTTTTTTCTGGACGCTATGGACGCCTGTGCTTTCAACTCTGCGCACATCCATACTCATTCACCTCTTGTTCGAACTATCTATAGTCAAAAGGAGCGGAGTATTCCCTCCACTCCTAAGTTGGAATTATTATTGCAGCAATTGCAGGATTCCTTGTGGCAATTGATTCGCCTGTGCGAGCATTGCCTGGCCTGCTTGGTTCAAGATATTGTTCTTTGTGAAGCTTGACATCTCTAGAGCCATGTCAAGGTCGCGGATCCGAGATTCTGCCGCAGTCAGGTTTTCGTTCGCTGTTTGTAGGTTGGTTACTGTGTGCTCTAGACGGTTTTGGTAGGCCCCTAAACTAGCACGAGCAGTTGAAACATTATTAATAGCTGCATCCAATTTCTCAATGGCAGCTGAAGCGGCTGTTGCATTTTCCACATCAAGAGTTGGAATCCCCAACCCCGCAGCATCCATTTTGCTAATCTGTATTGTCATGTCTTCATCAGTATTTGCCCCTATTTGGAACTTGAATTCACCCTCAGTCCCACCTTTGAGCAGAGTCTTCCCATTAAATTTTGTGTCTTTTGCAATTCTATCTATTTCCTCTATCAATTGATCCACTTCTTCTTGAATGGCTACTCTATCTTGATCATCATCTAACGTCCCATTCGCCGCCTGCACGCTCAACTCCCGCATTCTTTGCAAAATCGAGTGCGTTTCATTCAGCGCGCCTTCTGCAGTTTGAATCAGGGAAACGGCGTCAAGTGCATTTCGCTCTGCCATGCCGAGTCCGCGGATTTGCGATCTCATTTTTTCAGAGATAGCCAGTCCTGCAGCATCGTCAGCAGCGCGATTGATGCGCATGCCGGACGAGAGTTTCTCCAGGTTTTTAGAAGTTGCGTTCATTGTTTGTGACAGGTTCCGATAGGCATTGAGAGCCTGGATGTTGTGATTGATTCTCATTTTGTACCCCTTTCTAGTCCCTGTTTAGGACCATGACGTTTTGTTCGTAGGCGTTTGTTTTTTTATGGAATTGGCGCTGGGAGGCGTCGTCTGTTTTATGCATCGCTTCGTTCCAGGCTGTTGCCAATTGGTTCAGGATTTGCAGGGCTTCGCCGAGGATGGCTGGGTCTTTTTTCAAGTTGCCCATGATCACTTGGTTTGCCATGTAGTTGTACAGTGTATCGAGTTGGTCGGCGATAATGCCTGCTTCGTAGTTTAGCCCTGCGCCAAGCCGCTCAAGGATGTCGTTCACTTTTTGCAGTTTTTCGTTGGCTGTTGAATATTGTTTCGTTTCAATATCGCTGATCGCTTTTTCGAGGTTGTCGATGCCGGCTTCGTAAAGCAGGGCGGTCAGCTCTTGGGGTGATTTCTGATAGACGAGTTCTTTCGTTAGGAAACTCACGGTCTATGCCTCCATTCACTGTTTTTATCGGCAGGTCTGCCGGGATCTTAATATTTTTTGTTCATTTCCTCGAGCAGGATCAGGATTTCCGCGATGACATTGTAGAGCTGCGGAGGCACGTTATTGCCGAGGTCGATGTCGAGCAACTGGCCAACAAGGCTCTCATCTTCCTGCATTTGAACACCGTGCTCCTTCGCCAGTTCCATGATTTTCACGGCGACGGCGCCTGTTCCCTGGGCGACGACCTGCGGAGCGCCGCCTTCATTTTCATCATAGCGGAGGACGGCTGCCGACGGCCCGTTTTTCAGCCGTTTCGCTTTTTGGTTATAGTACGTTGGCATCATACGGTAAAGTCGTACCCTCTTTCTGTAAAAGCTTTCTTAGGTGCTGGTGCTGGTGCCGGTTTCGTTTCTTTTGGTTCGCTGGCAGTCAAGGAATTGAATTGGATTTTGCCGATCTGGTAGCCAATTTCCTCCAGCCGTTCTTTCGCTGTTTCAGCGAGCGGTGTCATTCTGTCTTTAAAACCCGGCTGGTCATTCTTTAGGGTGACAGACAAGTTCCGGTCGACTGCTGTCAGCATGATGCCGACATCTCCCATTTTCTCTGTTTCGAGCAGGAAGTAGAGACTGCAATTTTCCCAGTCGATTTTCTGTCCGCTGTTGTTTGATTTTAGGAATACCTTCACATCTGCCGCCTGGTCTTGGAGGATGAGCGGCAAGGTGAAGAGCATCGTCTGCAGGCCGCTTGCTTCCGGTTTAGACAAAAGCTGCTGGCCAGTCATGTTCATCGCAGCCTGCTCGGCTTTCATACCTGTAGCTTGTCCTTCCGCCTGTGCGAGCTTCAAGAGCATGCTCTTCAGCGTCGCATCCCTCTCGCCCTTTGTCATATCGCCGGCAATGAGTTTATGGGCCGCATCTGTTTCATAGGTCAGGCCAAGCCTGCGAATATAGTCTAGCGCCTGCCGTGCTGTCGGTTCGTGTTTGATCAGTTCAAGCGGCCTTTCCACCGTTTCCGCAATCTGCTTCGCTAGGGAAGGCTGTTCCGGCTGCAAAAATTCCTTTGCGACGAAATGTTTCAACCGCACGTCGGACGGCTTGAAGATGAGCTTGTCCACCGTTTCTCTGACTGAGCTGACAATTTCATAAGCTTTGGCGTGCTCACCTTTTGCAAGCAGCTTTCTCGCATCCTGAAGCTGGGAGCTCGCGACGAGGAGTTTCTTTTCCGTCCCCATATCGGTATAAAGCATGAAATCACTTTTCAAAATGGCTTTATCAAGCTGTTTGATCGCCGCCTCCAGAGGCTGCTTCGCCCCGGCCGGCGCCTGTTTGATCAGATTTTGCGCCATTTGCAATGCATGGGAGATTTCCTGTTTAGCAGCTTTGAAGTCAATCGCTGCCTGTGACAGTTTCTTCGTGATCGTTGTGACGACCAGGTCCCTCGATTGAAGCGGCACTCCGGCGAGTACTTCGCTATTCATCCTGTACTGCGACTCGGCTTCTTCCTGAGAAGCAGCTGCCACCGGTTTCGAGTCGGGCAGTTCTGAAATGGCGGAGGCGAGTTCTGCTCTTGCAGCCATTTCCCGCCCTCCCGCATGAAGAGTCTCCGCTTTTGCCGCGGCCTCAAGCAGTTTGCCGCCCTCGGGCAGTTCAGCAGTCGTATCTTTCACCGTTTGAAGCACTTTCGAAAAGTCTGCCGTCTTTTGCACTTGCTGCATGAGGCCGTCTTTTATCGCCGGTGCCCCTTTTTGCTGTACTTCACTGGTATTGCTCGATGGAAGCTTGATGTCAATCGGTTCATCGGATTTGGCAATGGCCGCCGCTTCCTTCAGCAATCCGGGATTTGATTGCAGTTCTTTTGCAAGCTGGCTTAGCAGCACTTTTGCCAGATCACTCGGCTTTTCGCCGCGTTCAAGCGCTTGGCTGATTCTAGCGTAAACCTCTGCTTTATCAGGGAAGGCTTTTTCAAGCTTGTTCAGCAGCTCACGGAGCGCTTTGTCTGCGGCCGGAGATTCCGGACGGGCTGTATCCAATTTGCCTGTGATTTCCCCAAACACCTTCCCCAGCTTCTCACCGTGCAAAGCCTCATCCACCGCACGGATCTGCTCAGGGGTGAAATCAAGGTTCTTCGCCGCCATTCTCGCCAGTGTCTCAAGCTTCTGCTCGCTCGTACCGGGAGCTTTGTCCATATAGTTTTTAATCGCCTGCAAATTCTCTTTCGTGATTGGGATGTTTTGTCCGTTCAGCAGCTTGATCGCTGCTTTCATGTCGTCTGACAGGGCAGGGCCTTGTGTTTTTCCGGCCTCCGCAGGTGCCGCTGGGGCCTGTGTTAGTTTGACGACAGGAGGATCCTGTTTCATGTCGGCCACCTGCATCGTCATCTTGCCGCCGCCAGGGATTTTCCCATCTACTTTTACACGCATATCCTGGCCCTTCACCTGGACGATCGCTTCGTTATTAGGCAGTTTTTGTTTTACAGCAACTGTGTAGCATCCGCCTTCTTTTATTGTTTGGGAGGTACTGTCGCTTTGCGGCAGCACCGGTAGCTTCGCATCATTTTGCACGAGCATGAATATCACTCTCCATATTAGAAATGCAGAAGGCGCCTGATCAGCCCCGACAAGCGCTGGATTTTCCGAAGCGACCTCGAGGGGGCTGGCGCCTGGAGCTGGACAGATTAAAAGCGTTCCCAAGCGTCCTCGGGGACTGGGCCTGAATTGGACACCCACATTTCCATTCGAATTCTTTACCATATGAAAAGGGAACACGCCTTTATCCGATAGATTTCTCAGATGCTGGGGCGCGTTCCCTCGGTCATCAGATTCTTTAGTATGCGTCCTTCTTATGGCGCAGTTGAACAAGGCTTCATTCATCCAAAAAATGAAAACCTGGTCAACTGGATAAAAAAGATGCTGAAATGCTCATCCGTGAGCTATTTTCCGAATCCGTTCGTATTAGGTTTTTTTCCTTATCAGCGTCGATAGAACTTCGCCATGCTTTCGGCGAGGGCTTCCGGATCGACTTTGTACGTGCCGTTTTGCACTTGTTCCTTCAGTGCTGCGATTCGCGCTTCCCGTTCTTTGACGATTGACGGAACCTGCTGCATTTGCTTTGCCTCGGCGGAGATTTCCACTTTGTCTAGCTTGCCTGGTGATTCAACCTTGCCTGTCTTTTCGGCTTGACGTTTATACGGGTTCATCTCCACAGGCCGGAAAGGATTGATTTTCATATTTACTTCCTCCTTGTTTCCGTCGTTGTTCTATCCTTTATATCGGCATCCGTGAAGAAATGTTAACAAATTTTCATAGGTCAATTTTCCTGTTTTTTCGACAGCGTATTGACAACTATAGTCCTGTTGGTTTTTCTGTTTTCTACTGCTTTTTTACCTGTGAGTGGTAAGCTCCTGCATTTCGCAATGCTTCCATGCGACTTTCTTCCCGTTCGTACAGGTCGAGTTCCTGTGTCAGCGATGTCGAACACTCATCACAGATTTTGCCTTTATTGATCAGTTTGCCGCATTTATCGCATGGATACCCCATGTTCGGGAATTTTGCCGGATGTAATCGCCCTTTACGGACCCATTTATGCAAAAGCTTCTCGTCGACGCCTGTTGCTTCGGAGACACGTTCGATTGAAGCCGCCCGGTTTTCCCGCTGCCGCAAGAACTTGTACACCTCGTCATATTGCGCTTCTTCTTTTTTATAGCATGCGTCACATACGTCTCTGACGGAATTTTTTATATACAGGTTTCCGCACTCCGGGCAATTCAACAAATCCATTTCGTTTCCCCCTCGATCACTTCTCTCACCTATTATATCGGTTTCGTTTCTCATTTTGTTAGCCTCTCGCCACTGTAAAAGACTGGACATTTGCTGCCCCCGCATTGATCAAGGTTCTAGCCGCTGCGTGCAGCGTCGCACCTGTCGTATAAATATCATCGACAAGTACGACTGATTTTCCCGTGATGTTTTCTTCCGTTGTAAAAATTTCACCGACCTTCATCCGCTCAAGCCTCGTCTTTTTCGACTGCTTTTCAGAATGGGTACGGATAAGAAAATCCGACGGTGTCTGGCCCGCCGTTTCAATCAGTGCGGTCGACTGGTTGAACCCGCGTTCCTTAAGGCGTTCTGGGCTAAGTGGGATGGGAACAAACAAATCGGCTTCCAATGCAACAACTGCCTGCCTCATCTCCTCTGCAAAAATAGATGCTAACACATAATCACCGCGATACTTAAAGCGCGCCATCACCTCTTTCAAAAAATCATTATATAAGTAGGGCGAGATATTTTTTTGCAAGACACCTTGACAGACAGGGTCTTTTTCCCACCGGATGCAGTCAAGGCAGTGGCCGTTCTCAACCCAGTTACCCGGAAGGCCCGAAAGGGGGCGGGAACACTTTTCACATCTGTCCCCTTCGATTTTAGCAAGTTTCCCGGAGCAGCTAACACAAATTAGAACTGGCTTTTGCGGCAGGAAAATCGCTTCCCACCCGCTTTTCCCCTCTGTCGGAAGGTCACAATACAGGCAGTGGCCGCTCATCGATCGATCAGTCCCTTCTTTTTCGCTTCCCTGTTCATTTCATCAATATGAATAAGGGCCCGTAGCATCGCCTTCGTCCGTCCATAATGGAAAAACGTGATCACACCTTTAGGGAATTCAGCACTCCTGCCGACCCTGCCGGCAATTTGGACGAGAGCCGCTTCGGTGAATGTGTCGTCTTCTGCGCCAAGAACAGCTACATCAATATTCGGGAAAGTCACGCCTCTTTCGAGAATCGTTGTCGTGAGCAAAATCGGGATTTCCCGTTTCCGCATCCTCTCCACTTTTTCCTTGCGGTCAGGTTCTGCTGAGTGAACCTCCTCGATTCCTTCGTGCAGCTCTCGGAAAAGCGGGAGAGCGGCTTCCATCAGTTGGATATGGGGAAAGAAGATGAGTACCTGCTTTTTAGAAGAAAGCCTTTCTTGCGCCCAGCGCAGGAGAGGGGCAGGAAGCTTCTTTTTCTCAAGTGCTTTCCTCCAATTGCCGATCCAGCGGAATTCCGGTACAGGAAGACTGTAACGGTGGTAACGGGCAGGGATTTTCACATACCGGCGCTTCCCTGCCCGGCACTCTGCTTGCCAGCTTGCCTTTGGAGTGGCGGTTAGGAAAATATTTGCGGCATCAAGTTTTGCTGCTTTTTTCACCGCAAACTGTAGGCTGTTATCGAATGTATAGGGAAACGCATCGACCTCATCGACGATCATCGTGTCGAACGCTTTGTCGAACCGGAGAAGCTGGTGGGTCGTGGCTATTGTGAGCGGAGAATAGAGATGGCGATCGTCGCTTCCCCCGTACAGGGCTGCAACCTCTATGGCTGGAAAAACCTTTTGCAGCCTTGGAGCTAGCTCTAGCACAACATCCGTCCGCGGCGTCGCGATGCACACCCGCTGGTCTTTTTGGAGTGCTGTTTCAATGCCGGCAAACAAAACCTCGGTCTTCCCTGCACCGCACACCGCCCAGACAAGCAGATTTTGCTTCCGTTCCACCGCCTTGACTACCGCTCGAGAAGCGGCTTCTTGCCCGGGTGAGAGTTCACCGCTCCACTGAAGATCCGCTTCGCTTGCAACTTCAGGAACTGGTCCCATCCACGTAAAAAGCGGGGTACATTCGGACACACGCCCCATCATGATGCACTTCCGGCAATACCGGCAGCGTTTCCCGCAGCGGGCACATGGAAACTCAGCGATCAGCCGCTCTTGTTGGTTGGCGCAGCGATTGCATTGTCTTGCGAGACCGGGTGTTGTTTGTATGTAGCCTTGATGGAGATGCTGTTCAATTACGTCTGGAGAAAAAGGAAGTTCAGTTTCAAGGAGAGCGCGGCCGGATAAAAACCGCTGGAGAGCAGGGGAGAAACGATGAGTCACGGAATCACCTCTGGATTTATTTTTGGGGAGTGGTCTAATTCTACGGAGAAAAGTGAAGTTTTCAATAGGTTATTTGCCGTGTAAGTAGCTGGCTAGCTCATAAGGGCTAAGTGCGTAATTTTAGTGCAGATAGGCAGAAAGTCGGTCCGCGCAGGTGGAGGGTTTATAGGTTATTCTCGGATGGGTGTTCGTTATTTGCGGATGGTCCACGTTATTCTCGGATAGAAGGGCTTTATTCTCGGATGCGCTCCCGTTATTCCCGGATAGAACAAAGCGCGCCTGCCTGCAGGCGGCGCGCATTTCAGGTTATTTGATTGTCCAGGCGAGGCCCATGGAGCCTTCGCCGAGGTGGGTGGCGATGACGGGGCCGAAGTAGCTGATGGAGAATTCGACGTTTGGATAGAGGGCGCTGAGTTCCTGTTTCCATTGTTCGGCTTCTTCCGGGCGGTTGGCGTGGATGATTGATGCTTGGAGCGGCACGCCTTTCGCTGCATCTTGGCCGATCAGGTCGGCGACCCGTTTCATCGCTTTTTTGCGGGTACGGATTTTTTCAAACGGGACGATCACTTTGTCTTCGAAGTGAAGGATCGGTTTGATGTTGAGCAGGCTGCCGACGATGGCCTGGGCACTGGAGAGGCGGCCGCCTCGTTGGAGGTGCGACAGGTCGTCAACCATGAAGTAGGCGCGCATAGCACCCTTCAGTTCCTCAAGACGAGGCATGATCTCATCGGGCCCTTTGCCGGCCTTTGCCATTTTTGCGGCTTCAAGCACGTAGAAGCCTTGGGCCATGCAGCTGATTTCCGAATCGAACGAGTAGACCTTGATTCCGTCTGCCATTTCTCCGGCGGCGACAGCCCCCTGGAAGGTGCCGCTGATTCCGCTTGAGAGATGGACGCTAATGACGGCATCGTACTCCTTGGCAAGGGAATTAAATAGCTCGACAAATTCGCCGATCGGCGGCTGTGTTGTTTTTGGCAGCTGGGCCTCGTTTTTCACCTCTTCGAAAAATTGTTCTGCAGTGATATCTATTTCTTCCCGGTATGTTTTTCCGTTCATTACGACACTGAGCGGGATCATATGTATGTCAAGCTGTTCGCGCAGGGTTTTCGGGATGTAGGAAGTGCTGTCTGTCACTACTGCTGTTCTCATTTTATATTCATCCTCATTTTTTCCGACGTCTTATTCTTTCTATATGATTTGTATTGTATCGGAGAATGACGGCTTTGAAAAGAGATGGCGCCGATTCTCCGTAAAGAAAAGCCGGCAAGATGCGTCTCCTGCCGGCTTGATCAATTTATTCAGTTCAGCGGACTTCAACCCAGCCATTTTTAATGGCAGTGATGACAGCTTGTGTCCGATCATTCACATTCATTTTCTGCAAAATATTGCTCACATGGTTTTTGACGGTCTTTTCACTGATAAACAGCGCTTCGCCAACACCGCGGTTGCTTTTTCCATCCGCAAGGAGCTGAAGGACTTCACATTCACGGGAAGTGAGCAGATGAAGCGGCACATGCACTTCAGGCTGCTGGTAGCCGCGGCCTTTGTTGTACTGATTCGCCAGGCGCCGGTATTCCTTCACGAGCTTATGCGTCACTTTCGGATGAATATACGAGCCGCCTTCTGCGACGACCTTTACTGCTTCAATCAGCTCATCCGAATCCATCTCCTTCAGCATATAGCCGAGCGCACCTGATTTCAACGCATGTGTTACATAGGATTCGTCATCGTGAATTGAGAGAATGATCACTTTCGTGTCCGGATACGTATCGATCAGCTGACGCGTCGCCTCAATGCCGTTCGTCTTCTTCATATTGATGTCAAGAAGCACAACATCAGGAGCGTATTCTTCTACGAGGGAGATTGCGTCACAGCCGTCGTCTCCTTCGGCCACGACGGAAAAGGTTTTTTCAAATTCAAGAATGCGCTTGACGCCTTCCCTGAATAATTGGTGATCATCGATAATTACGATTTTCGTTGTCACGGTAGTTCCCCCTACTCTATTAATGGTATCTGTATAATAATTGTCGTGCCCGCGCCGAGGATGGAATGAATGGTCAATTCCCCCTCTAAAATGGCGGTACGCTCTTTCATGCCAATCAGCCCGAAGGAATCGGCCCGTTTATCTTCTTCATTGAAGCCGATGCCGTCATCCTTGACCAGGACAGTCACCTGGTTTGGCCGCATTTCCATTTTAACGGTAATCAGCGAAGCATCTGCGTGCTTCAGTGCATTCTGGACGGATTCCTGGATGAGCCTGAATAAGGCAACCTCCAATTTTGGCGGAAGCCGGTCGTCCCGCCCCAGATGTGTGAACTTAATCCTGGCTTTCTGGTTATACTCTTCTATAGTAGAAAAATATTTTTGCAAGGTTGGAATAAGACCAAGGTCATCAAGCGCCATGGGACGCAGATCATAGATGATCCGCCGCACTTCATAAAGTGCCGTCCGAATCATTTCTTTCAGACTGCGAATCTCCAGAAGAGATTGCTCCGGGCCCTGTTCCCGGTGGACCTTTTCCGCTAAATCCGAGCGGATCAAGACATTGGCGAGCAGTTGGGCCGGACCATCATGGATTTCCCGAGATAAGCGCTTGCGCTCCTCTTCTTGTGCCTCAATGATCTTGAGGCCAAATTCCTGCTTCAGCTTTGCGTCTTCAAGCGCCTCGCCCATTTCCTTTATATCGCTCACAAGATAATTGGAGACGATTGTAATCTGAGAAATGAGGGAATCGGCGCGCTCAATCGTTTCCTGCAAGGCAACGAGCCGGCGTTCAAGGTCATCGCGGCGCTCCCGGCACTGCTTCTCCTCCTGCCGGATCACCGTCAGTCTCGTATGTAAATCATGCGCGTGCTCATAGATATGGCGGACCTGTTCCTCCGAAAATTTACGGAAGTCCTTGCTCACCTCGGATAGCCGCTTTCTCGCCAGGCGTGACTTGATTTCAAGGCCGTCGCCTTCCTCGATCAGCACACGGACTTTCTCCCTCATGCCTTTCAGCTCAAGAACACAGGCGTCGTACTCCCTTCGGCATTGTTCGCCGATCGTGAAGATTTCATCCTTGCTTCTATCCACCGTACTGATCATTTGGCTGACGATTTCATCCAGCAATTTTACATCCATTTTTCGTAACGCCATTTTGATTCCCCCACGGGTGCTACTTTTCGGTTAAGATGATAGGCAGCAGGTGTTTTATCCGCCAAAAGTGCCGCACCGCTTTATAGGTACTGGGTATCGGTAAGTCGCTTTCTTGGCGACTCTTCTATTTTACATGATATTCTATTTTTCAACGATTTTTGACTTCACCTTTTTGTCAAAATCGTTCCATACTACTGCCTATACTTTATACCCAGCAATACTTTATACCCATTTACCGGTAGTTTAGTCCTCTGAATCTTTTTTCCGAGGTTCGCATTTCTCACATTATATCATGTATAATTTCGTGGAACATTAAGATTAGCTTACAAATAGATCATGTTTGAGAGGGGAAATTGTAATGTTGCCTAATTATCGGACGGTAAAAAGTCGCGGCGAACATGAGATTGCCATACAAAAATCCCGGTTTATTTGTCATGTAAGCCGGGCAAAAAGTGAAGAAGAAGCTCAGGAATTTATTTCCATGATAAAAAAGGACCACTGGAATGCCACGCATAATTGCTCCGCCTACCTGATCGGCGAAAGAAATGAAATCCAAAAGGCGAATGACGACGGCGAGCCAAGCGGCACAGCAGGTGTTCCAATGCTCGAGGTCTTGAAAAAACGTGACCTTCGTGATACGGTTGCCGTCGTGACCCGATACTTTGGCGGCATCAAGCTCGGCGCCGGCGGACTCATTCGCGCTTATGGAAAATCCGTCTCTGAAGGATTGAACGCAGTCGGTATCGTCGAAAGAAAACTGACTGCGATCATGCACACGAAAGTCGATTACACCTGGCTAGGAAAACTTGAAAACGAACTCCGCTCTTCCGTTTATCAAATAAAAGACATCCATTATACGGATGCCGTTGAATTTGAAACATATGTTGTTGAAGCGGACACCGACGCCTTCACCGCCTGGATGACCGAACTGACAAATGGACAGGCGGACATCCGCAAAGGTGAGCTCGTTTACTTGGAAGAGGTTGTCTCCACATAAAATACGAAATTTCCTCACAATGGATATAGACCTTGAATGAATGTTTAGGGTAAAATGAAATTTGGCTTGTTTGTTTTTGTAACTTTTTGCTGAATGGAACGTCTAAAGTAATACAGGCCTAACCACGGCCTGAATTAAGATAAAGGAAAATGAGGGACAGTCCTGCACAGACGGGGCTGAAGCGATTTTCCCCCCTCAAATCTTGAGGAGCAAAGATGCTATTCTGCTGTACATTTGAAGTGATTATCCCTGGACTTTTCCTAGCCTGATAGAGGGAAAAAGGCGGAAGAAAGCGCGAAGAAGACCAAGGAAGAGCTGCTTCGAGCACCGCAGTGTATGTACCAATACATGAGGAGCGGAGAGGCGGATATGACGCAGGGATTCAAAGCGATCTTTCCCGGACTTTTTTCTAACCTGATAAAGGGAAAAAAGGAGGACAAAAAGCGCATAGAAGACCAAGGAAGAGATGCATCGAGCACCGCAGTGTATGTACCAATACATGAGGAGCGGAGAGGCGGATCTGACGCAGGGATTCGAAGCGATTTTTCCCGGACTTTTTTCTAACCTTACGAAGGAGCCATATTACATGGACAGACAATCTCGCAAAACCCGAAAAGTAAAAAAACGGCGGAGACGGATATTTTGGTTTGTTATCTTTCCGATCCTGCTATTTGCCGGAACCGGCATAACATACGGCACGTACCTCTGGAACAAAGCAGCGAATGCGATGGACGCCTCCTACCATGACCTGGAAGGACGCGAAACGAAATCAGCCCTGCGGGAAGAGAAGGTCGATCCGAATATCGATAACATTTCCATCCTCTTTATTGGAATTGATAATAGTGAGGACCGTGACTTTGGCGACAACACCAGGTCGGATGCCCTTATGCTCGCCACGCTGAACGAGAAAAAGAAAACCGTGAAGCTTGTAAGCATTCCGCGTGACTCCTATGTCTATATTGACAAGGTCGGCTATAAGACCCGAATCAACCATGCTCATGCATACGGCGGACCTAAACTGACAATTGAAACAGTCGAGGAACTGCTTGATATCCCTGTCGACTATTATGTCCGCATGGATTTTAATGCCTTCATGGAAGTCGTTGACGCACTTGGCGGTGTCGAAGTCGACGTTCCGTTTGCGATTACAGAGCAGAACTCAAAAGACAAGGCCGGCGCCATCAAACTTCAGCCGGGCAAACAAACATTGGACGGCGAAGAAGCACTTGCCTTTGCACGTACACGCCATGTCGATAACGATATCGAACGAGGCAAACGCCAGCAGGAAGTCATGAAAGCCGTGTTGAAAAAAGCAAGCAAAGTTCAGTCCTTGCTGAAGTATGGCAAAGTGATCGAAGCTGTCGGCTCAAACATGAAAACGAATATGACATTCGATGAAATGAAAGCCCTCGTCGACTACGGTGTTTCCGGCAACCTGTCCGTTGAGACGTATTCAATAGCTGGAACCGACTCGGAGCCCAATGGTCCCTACTACTGGATCATCGATGAACCCGAACTTGAAAACTTGAAACAGGAACTGAAGGATCACTTGGAAGTCGCCAGCCGCACCGAGAAAGAGAACGAGAACGAGGATGAATTGGCAAGCGGTGAATAATCACCTGATATGTATGAACCGTCACTTTTGTGGCGGTTTTTTTGTTCTTTCTATTTTTCCACATATAAGCCGGGAATAAACAGGAGATTTTGGAAAGATGGTTATTGTGTTTAATAAGACCATCTAAGATAAAACGCAAGATCGATAAAATTTTAATGCTGTTGTTTAAAATATACCGTGCCGTTTCATCTATCTATCTCTTCTTCAACTTCAGCCCTTGTCGGCATTCCTCCCTGGGCGCCGAATTTCGTCACGGATAACGAGGCTGCACGATTGGCGAATAAGATGCTTTCCTCAATGGTAAACCCCTCGCTTATGGCAACTGCGAATGCTCCATTGAACGTATCGCCCGCGCCTGTAGTATCAACCGTCTCGACCGGAAAGGCCGGAACAACTTTTTCCTTCTCACCGTCAAAATAACGGACGCCGTTTTCCCCTTCAGTAATGAGCAATTTATTCGGATATTTTTTCAATGCTTCGTGCAGGCCGAGCTCCCCGAACAGGACGGCGGCTTCTGTTTCATTCGGGGTAATATAGGCAGCCTTTTCAATAATGTCTTCGTGGATCGGCCTGGCCGGAGCCGGGTTCAAAAGCAATGGTACGCCAGTTTCATGGCAAATCGAAGCAACATATTCAACCGTTTCTTCCGGGATCTCCTGCTGAATGAGTACGATATCCGACTGTTTGATCAGATCCAGCGATTTCTCGACATACTCAGGCGTGATAGCGTCATTTGCTCCTTTGACAAAGATGATGCTGTTGTCTCCATCAGTGAGCGTGATGTGAGCCGTTCCGGTCTCCGCATCATGAACTCTTTCTACGCTGCCGATATGAACACCGTTCGCCTTGAAATTCTCCACGATTTCCTCACCGAATGCATCATTTCCGACAGCACCGATCATATGGACCTCTGCCCCTAGCCTGGCAGCCGCGACAGCCTGGTTTGCTCCTTTTCCGCCCGGAACCGTTTTGAACGATTCTCCTAATATTGTTTCTCCCTTTTCCGGACGCCTGCTGGCAGTGACGACCAAATCCATCGAGGAACTGCCGACTACTGTAATTTTGGCCATTTTTGCTTACCTCTCTTTTCGTTTTCCTGCGACACTACGTATATCCGGAGAGTACCATAGCCTTTTCTCAAAATCAAAAATCCGCACCCAATCCAGGTACGGATTTCCAATGTTGCTTATCTTGCCAGCCAGCCGCCGTCGATTGCCAGCACATGGCCGTTCATGTAATCGGACGCCTTGCTCGATAGGAAGACGACGACACCCATCAGGTCAGCCGGGTCTGCCCAGCGTGCAGCCGGGATGCGTGAAAGGATCTCTGCATTGCGCTTTTCGTCCTCCCGGATCGGGGCGGTATTGTCGGTTGCGATATAGCCCGGGGCAATCGCATTGATCTGGATGTTATGCTCTGCCAGCTCATTTGCGAACGCTTTTGTCAGGCCGGCAACCGCGTGTTTGCTCGCCGTATAAGGAGGGATGAATTTCCCGCCCTGGAATGACAGCATGGAGGCGATATTGATGATCTTGCCGCTTTTTTGCTCGATCATTACCTTGGCTGCTTCCTGGCTCAGCAAGTAAAGTGAATTCAAGTTGACCTCGATTACTTCGTCCCAATCTTCTTCCTTGTATTCTGACAGCGGGTTCCGTTTGATCATGCCCGCATTGTTGACCAGAATATCGACTCTGCCGAATTCGTCCAAGCAGGCTGGAACAATGCTTTTCACCTGCTCCCGGTTGCTGAGGTCGGCCTGGAAGAATACCGCTTTCTGTCCGGTTTCCTTTATAAGCTCTTCGGTCGTTTCCCAATTTCCGCTCCGGGAGACGACGAACAAGTCGGCACCGGCTTTTGCTAGGGCGACAGCATATGCTTGGCCCAGGCCCTTATTGCCTCCGGTCACAATCGCGACCTTCCCTTTCAAGCTAAAGTAATCCAATGAAAATGAACGCAAATCTGAAGCCATATTTACCCCTCCCTCAAAATAAATTTAGCGCAGGTCCGCCATGTCGATATGGTCCATGTCGGTGTAGGTGATGTTCTCACCGCACATGCCCCAGATGAACGTATAGTTGCTCGTCGCTGTTCCGGTATGGATCGACCAGCTCGGGGAGATGGCTGCTTGCTCGTTGCTCATTACAAGATGCCTTGTTTCCTCCGGTTTGCCCATGAAGTGGAAAACGCGCGTCTCCGGTTCCATGTCAAAATAGAGATACACTTCCATCCTGCGCTCATGCGTATGGCAAGGCATCGTATTCCAGACAGAGCCCGGCGCAAGCATCGTCAAGCCCATCTGCAGCTGACAGCTTTCACATACATTCGGGTGGATATATTGATAGATTTTCCGTTCATTCAGCGTCTCGCCGGACCCCATCTCAAGCGGGGTAATTTCTTTAATATCAATTTTCACAGTTGGGTATTTATGATGAGCCGGAGCCGAGTTTATGTAAAACTTGGCCGGGTTATTCGCATCCTTCGAGCGGAAGATCACTTCCTTCGTGCCTTTTCCGACGTAAAGACCGTCGCGCTGCTGCATATCGTATTCCTCTCCGTCGAGGATCACCGATCCGGCCGCGCCGATATTGATGATGCCAAGCTCGCGGCGCTCAAGGAAATACTCCACCCCCAGCTCCTTATCAAGTTTGATCGTCAGCTCTTCCGCAGCCGGGGTCACCCCGCCGAAGATCATCCGGTCATTATGTGTGTACGTCAGATGAACGTGCCCCGATTCAAACAATGTTTCCACGAGGAATTCCTTTCTCAATTGCTCCGTATCGTATTTTTTCATGTCTTCTGGATGGATCGCATAACGAGTTTCCATTTTGCATTCTCCTTTTTTGTTTGTATTTTTGTTGCCGAGTGGCCAAAAACCTTTTAAACTGCCAAGCTGCTATTTCTCAAATTACGTTAACGAACAATTTTTCCCGCTTCGCTTCCGGCAAACTGGCGAACTTCCTCCATCGAAAATGGACTGGCATCGCCAAACACTGTGTGCTTCAAGGCAGAGGCAGCGGTCGCAAAGTTGATGGTCTCCTGCGGATCCCAGTCCTCCAGGATGCCGGCGAGCACGCCTGCCGCAAACGCGTCGCCACCGCCTACCCGGTCGATGATCGGGTTCAGCCGGTGAATCTTCGATTGGTACAGTCTCCCGTTCGTGTATAAATTCCCTTGGAGTTCATTATCAGTAGCCGAGTGGATCGTACGGAATGTGGAGCTGATGAACCGGATGTTCGGGTAAAGCTCCGACAGTTGCCGGTAGTAATCCCAAAGGCGATCCGAAGCCGAATTTGACGTTGATTTCATAAAGCCCAATAGGTGGACGGCATCCAGCTCACCGCACGAACAGATATCGACATACGGCAGAAGCGGCAGGAAGGCGGCACGAGCTTCCTCAAGGCTCCACAGTTTGGAACGGTAGTTGAAGTCAAAGCTCGTTTTGACCCCGAGCTCCTTTGCTCTTTTAAGTGCCGCAAGAGAAAACTCTCTCATCTCCTCCGAAAGCGCAAGCGTGATGCCGGTCACATGGAACAGGTCTGCCCCTGTGAGAGCCAAATCCAAGTCGATTTCTTCGGCTGTTAGCTCCGTAAAGCTTGAATGCTTCCGGTCATATGTTACCTGGGCGCTCCGTTCGCCGGCACCGCTCTCAAGATAATAGGTGCCAAGACGCTCGCCGCCTTCAATGAGAAATTCAGTTCCAACGCCGTGAGAGCGCAGTTTTCTACTAGCTGCCGCACCGAGCGGATTGGCAGGAATCTTGCTGATCAGTTTGCTTTCAAAACCGAGATTGGCCAGTGACACAGCGACATTCGCCTCAGCACCGCCGTAATGGACAGCAAGGGAATCGGCCTGTGCGAGCAGTTCACCAGGCTTTGTCGAAAAACGGATGAGAATCTCGCCAAGCGTGACGACCTTTTTCATCGCGATCCCTCTCTTGCCGTCCGGACTGCCTCAACGTATTGAGCGGCATACTCGGTAATTTTGTCGAAGTCGCCGGTTTTGGCCGGGGCGAGCAGGTTTCCGCCGACACCAATGGCAACTGCGCCGTTTTGGATCCATTCAGCTGCATTTTCAAGCGAGACGCCGCCTGTTGGCATGATATTTGCCTGCGGGAGCGGGGCTTTGACTGCTTTAATAAAATCCGGTCCGAACGCGCTGCCTGGGAAGAGCTTGATAATATCGACGCCATATTCGAGAGCGGTTTTCATCTCCGTGATCGTCATACAGCCTGGCATGTAGGGCACACCGTACAGATTGCATATTTTTGCCGTCTCGGCGTCAAAACAAGGGCTGACGACGAACTCGGCACCTGCCATGATGGCGATTCTTGCCGTTGCCGCATCAAGCACCGTCCCCGCGCCGATTACGACTTGCTCGTCTCGTCCGTATCGATCCGCGAGTTCGCGGATGACCGCGTCCGCATCTTTTACGGTAAAGGTCACTTCAATGCCGATGAGGCCGCCTTTCACACATGCTTCAGAAATCTGGACGGCTTCTTCTTTTGAATCAGCGCGGACGACCGCAACCACACCGCATTCGGATAGTTTAGTAATCACATTTAGTTTTTTCATAGTTCCCTCCACTGCTACAGCGTTACGCCGCTTTTGAAAATCGAGATTTCACGGAAATCATTCTTTTCATTGTTCACGAACTCGCCGCTTGCGACATGAACCAAGTAATCGATGAAGTCCGCAAGCATCCGTTCGGCGGATACGCCATCATCCAAAAGCGTGCCTGCGTTAAAATCAATCCAATGCGGCTTCGTTTCGTAAATTGGTGTGTTCGTCGAGATTTTGACCGTCGGCACAAATGTTCCAAATGGTGTGCCGCGTCCTGTCGTGAACAAAACCATATGGCAGCCAGAGGCAGCGAGCGCGGTTGAGGCAACGAGGTCATTCCCTGGCGAACTGAGGAGGTTGAGCCCCTTCACCTTAAGGATTTCACCGTATCCAAGCACATCCTTTACGACAGACGTGCCAGCCTTTTGCGTGCAGCCGAGTGACTTGTCTTCAAGCGTCGTGATCCCGCCCGCCTTGTTTCCTGGCGAAGGATTTTCGTATACCGGCTGGTCGTGGCGGATGAAATATTCTTTGAAATCATTGACCAGATGGACAATTTTTTCAAAAACCTCTTCATTCTCGGCCCTTTCCATCAAAATCTTCTCTGCCCCGAACATTTCCGGCACTTCAGTAAGGACCGTCGTGCCGCCCTGGGCGATCAGATAATCAGAAAATCTGCCGAGTAGCGGATTGGCGGTAATGCCTGAGAAGCCATCGGAGCCGCCGCATTTCAGGCCGATTTTCAGTTCGGACAGCGGAATGTCTTCGCGCCGATCTTCTTTTGCTGCTTCAAAAATCTCCATGACGAGTTCAAAGCCCGCTTCGATTTCATCGGTCACTTCCTGCGAAACAAGGAATTTGATCCGGTTCTCATTAAATTCTCCAAGCGCCTGCCTGAATTCGGGCAGCTCGTTGTTTTCGCAGCCGAGTCCGAGGACGAGCACTCCGCCGGCATTCGGATGTTTGACCGCGTCGAGCAGGATTTTCTTTGTGTTTTCATGATCATCCCCGAGCTGCGAACAGCCGTAGCTGTGCTTCAGCACGAGAGCGTTGTCGAACGGACTGGTGTCGCCGACTTCTTTCTCAAAACGCTTGATGATCTTTTCAGCAATCCCGTTCACACAGCCGACGGTCGGCACGATCCACAGTTCATTGCGGATGCCCACATCACCGTTTTCGCGGCGGTAGCCTTTAAATGTTCTCGTTTCCGGAGCATAGGGATTTTCCGAGAAGCTTGGGCTGTATTCATACTCCTCAGTCCCCGATAGGTTTGTCTTCACGTTATGGCTGTGAACCCAGCGGCCGGGAGCGATATCCTCTGTCGCGTGGCCAATCGGATAGCCGTATTTGATGATGTTTTCTCCCTTGTTGATCGCTTTGATGGCAACCTTGTGGCCCCTTTTTACGTCCTCCTCAAGCAGGAGCGTTGCGCCCCCCTCTTCGATCGGCGTCCCTTTTTGCACATCCTGGAGGGCCAGAATGATGTTGTCATTTTGGTTGATTTGCAAGAAATTCTTCATGGACTGCGCCTCCTTGTGCAAGCAGCTCGTCAAGTGCCGCTTGGACTCCGTTCTGTTCAATTGAAGAAAGCTGGGCTGCGATCAACTCGGCAAGCCCCGGGATTTTGGACAAATCGCGGGCCCATAGTTCCTCATCAGCGAGGATGGACTCCACGAACCCCTCTAGCGTGACGGCACCGGAGTCAACCTTCTCCCACGCCGCCCCGAGCTTTTGGAGGACGAGCGGCTCATCCTGGAGCGGAATGTCCCTCCCGTTGTACTGCCCTTTGTAAAATTGCAGCAGGCAGCTGAGCGAAAAAACGATTCTTTCAGGCAATCTGCCTTCCGCGCTCTCGTAATCTAGCAAAATCGGCAAGTTCCGAGCGCAGAATTTTGAGATAGAGTTCAGTGAGATACTGAGCAGATAGTGCTTAATGAACGGATTCTGGAAACGGCTGATTACTTCTTCCGCATATGCGGACAGCTCCTCTTCGGATCCGTCGAGCATAGGGATGATCTCTTCTTTGATCATCTCTTTGATGAAAGGCCCGACCTTTTCGTGATTAATCGTTTCTTCCACCGTCTCAAGCCCGTAAAGGAAAGCGAGCGGTGTCATCGCAGTGTGAGCCCCGTTCAAAATATGCACCTTCCGCTTCCGGTATGGGTCGAGGTCATTGACGAAGAGCGTGTTTAATCCTGTGCCCTTGATCGGAAGCTCCTTTTCTAACGATTCAGGACCTTCGATCACCCAAAGATGGTACTGTTCGCCAACGACGAGCAGCTCATCTTCATAGCCAAGTTCGGCTGTCTTTTCCTCGGCCGTATCAACCGGGTATCCCGGAACAATCCGGTCAACGAGCGTTGAACAGAAAAGGTTCGCCTCAACGATCCATTCAGAGAACTTCTCACCGAGATACCAGTGATCCGCATACTGGAGAATGACGTCTCTCAGCTTTTCCCCGTTGTTCTCAATCAATTCGCATGGCAGGATGACACACCCCTTTTCCCTGTCTCCATCAAAAGCGGTGAAGCGATAGTAGAGAAAAGCTGCGAGTTTGCCGGTGAAATTTTTCTGCGGCCGGTCCTCCAGCCTTACTTCCGGGTCAAATGCGATGCCGGCTTCGGTCGTATTTGAAACGATGAATCTTAGCTCTTCTTCCCCGGCAAGGTCAATATAGCTATCATAGTCGCTGAATAGATTGATCCCTCTTGTAATTGAATCAACAACCATATGTTCATCGACCGGTTTTCCGTCTTTCATTCCTTGCAGGTAGAGCGTGAAAAGCCCATCCTGCTTGTTCAGCCTTTCAATTTTTTCCGAGCCCCTCGGCTGGACGACGACAACGCTGCCCGCAAAATCCGTTTTTCTGTTCAGGACATGCACTTGCCAGTCGACGAAAGCACGGAGAAAATTCCCCTCCCCGAATTGGAGGATTTTTTCCGGATAAGCGGCGGCTTCCGGAACGATCGACCTGCTCAATTTATCCATCCTTTTCCCTCCCCTATGCACACGTTAACAATATTATTCGAAGAAAAATCATCGCTGATTCTTCATTTAAGCTTCTTGACCGAGTCCCTGATGATAAGCTCTGTATCGGCAAAAATCTTTTCAGCATAAGGCTCACTGCCAGAAAGGAGATCCAGCATTCTTTTCGCCCCGTCAATGCTGATCTTTTCGACAGGCCGCTTAACAGTCGTCAATCGCGGTGTCGTATATTGTGAAAAGCCGATATCGTCGAACCCGATAATGGAGACTCCATCCGGCACTTTAATGCCGCGGGCGTATGCCGCATTCATCGCGCCGATAGCCATATCATCATTTGAGCAAAAAACAGCGGTCGGCGGTTTTTCCAACGAAAGCAATTCATCCATTGCCCGGAATCCGCTTTCCAAATCATAATTGCCGCTTACGGCATATGCCTTTTCAATTGGAGCACCGTTCTCGATCATCGCCTCCATATAGCCTTCTTTCCTCATCTGTGTGGAGCGGAACCCCGGCTTTCCTTCGATGATGGCAATCCTTTGGTGGCCGCACGCAATCAAGTGCTCCACTGCCTGGCGTGATCCTTCCCTGTCATTGGACACGATGTTCAAGATCCCTTCCGCCTCGACTTCCTGGTTGAGTACGATAAGCGGAATGTTCTTCTGAATGATGTCATAAATCACTCTGTTGTCTTTGTTGCTCTGGCTCATTAAAAGGATGCCATCGAACCGCTGCGAATTGATTTGCGACAAATCATTGAAATCGTCGGTTCCTCTGACGAGCAGGTTGTATTCCTGGCCGATGACACTGTTCACCCCTCGGATCGTGTCCACCAAAAAACTTGAGGACGTACCGCTGCTGATGCTTGTAAAAAACAGGCCGATCGTATACGACTTTTGCATAACGAGGCTTTTTGCACTGAAGTTCGGCGTATAGTTCAATTGTTCAGCAATCTCTAGGATCCTCTTTTTCGTCGGCTCCTTGATCAGCGGGCTGTTGTTCAGTGCTCTTGATACGGTTGTATGGGATACGTTCGCGAGTTTGGCAATGTCCTTGATTGTGACCATCTTGTTTGACCTTCCTTTTGCTGTTGTTGCATCCATTATAACAGTCCTGTCTTCGGCTTCCCTACTTTGCGGTAACCGTCTTTTCCTCGAAAGCAAAGTAGTTCTTTGCGTTCTCATATGAAATCTTCTTTACGAGTTCGCCGAGCAGCTCCATATCGTCCGGCGCTTCCCCTTTTTCGACCCAGTTGCCGACAAAGCTGCAAAGAATCCGGCGGAAGTATTCATGTCTCGTATAGGAAAGAAAGCTTCTCGAGTCGGTCAGCATGCCGATGAACTGGCTGAACACTCCCATGTTTGCGAGCGTCTTCATTTGATCAATCATGCCGTCCTTCGTATCATTGAACCACCATGCCGTACCGAATTGGATTTTCCCCGGTGTTTTTCCGTCCTGGAAAGAGTTGATAATGCTCGCAATGATCGGATTGTCGTTCGGGTTCAGCGAATAGAGAATAGTTCTTGGCAATTTGTCTTCCTTGTCGAGTGCATCGAGGAGCGAGACGAGCGGCCTTGCGATCGCTTCATCATTGATCGAGTCGTACCCAGTATCCGGTCCCAGCCTGTTGAACATCCTCGTATTGTTATTCCGGTTCGCATGGATATGGAACTGCATTACCCAGCCTTTCTCGGCGTACCTTTTTCCAAGATGGAGGAGGGTATAGGTTTTGAACTTCCTTTCTTCCTCGGCTGAAAGTGTTCCGCCTTCACGCCTTTTTGCAAAGATGCCTTCGACTTCTTCGAAACTTGTTTCCTCATAGAACATCCTATCAAGCGCATGGTCGGAAATTCTGCCGCCGGCCGAATGGAAAAAGTCGATTCGGGCATCGAGTGCTGCCAAGTATTCTCTGTAAGAGGTAATATACATCCCAACAGCCTCTTCCAGCTTTGAGAGCCATTCATGGAACTCATCCCGGCCAATTTCCAATCCCTTATCCGGCCTGAATCCCGGCACGACGCTTACCGGAAAGTCCTCTTCCTCTTCAAGCAGAAGGTGATATTCCAGACTGTCGACTGGATCGTCCGTCGTGCATACGACCTTCACATTCGACTTTACTATCAAGTCGCGTGCACCAAAATCCCCTTCAGAGAGCTGTTTATTTACTTTCTCCCAAATGCCAGGAGCCGACTTTTCGTTCAGAATGTCATAAACTCCGAAAAAGCGCTGGAGCTCAAGATGGGACCAGTTATAGACCGGATTCCCGACTGAAAGCGGTACCGTTTTTGCCCATGCGAGGAATTTATCATAGTCCTCCGCATCACCTGTGACATATTGTTCAGAAATGCCGTTTGCCCGCATGACCCGCCATTTGTAATGGTCTCCATACAGCCAGGCTTCGGTTATATTTTTGAATCGCTTGTTTTCGTAAATCTCTTTCGGGCTTAAGTGGCAATGATAATCAATGATCGGCATGTCTTTCGCGTACTGATGGTAAAGCGAAACCGCCGTATCGTTTTCCAGCAAAAAGTCCTCACCCATAAATGATGCCATCTGCTTTTCCCTCCCAGAATGTTAACGTTAACATTTTTCACTTTCATTCTACCCGCTCCTTTTCGAGAAAGCAACCTATTCTTTATTTTCTATAAACTCTTCAGGATAAAAAAGATCCCTGCAGCTATTGCAACTGCAGGGATCCTTGGACTATCCTCGATTTCGTGCTCGAATATAATTGAGAATAGGCTTGTAATTTTTATTGACGAGACCGACCGCTTCTACAAGAATTTCTATCGCAATCAGCAGGACAGCGATAATGAGGAGCGAGCCCCAGACCGTTGACACTGAAAAGATGACAGCTGCAAGTCCGAACAGCGCAGCGATCCCGTAGATCGCGAGCACCGCCTGACGATGAGAGAAGCCGATATTGAGCAGGCAGTGATGCAGATGTGATTTATCTGCAACAGATATTGGCTGCTTGTTCACGAGTCTCCGGATGATGGCGAAGAATGTATCGGAAATCGGAACGCCCAAAATGATAACTGGAATGATCAGCGAGATGAACGTCAAGTTCTTATAACCGAGCAATGAAAGAACAGCAATCGCATATCCTAAGAACAACGCGCCGGTATCCCCCATGAAAATTTTTGCGGGGTGGAAATTATATAGTAAAAAGCCGAGCGTACTGGCGAGCAGAACGCCGCCGACAAGGGCTACAAACATTTCCCCGCGCATGAGCGCCATGCCGCTGATCGTGATCAGGGCGATGGAGGAAACACCTGCAGCAAGCCCGTCAAGGCCGTCGATCAGGTTAATGGCATTTGTGATAGCAAAAATCCAAATGATCGTCAGCGGAATAGCGAATACGCCGAAATGGATCTCGCCGCCGAATGGCAGGTTGATGAAATCGATCTGTACGCCGCCCCAAATGACAACTGTCAAAGCTGCAGCGAGCTGGCCAAGTGCCTTCACTTTTGCCGACAGTTCAAGCATATCGTCCAAAACGCCGGTTATAATAATGATTGTGCTTCCGATCAGGAATGCGTTCGTAATTTTTTCATTTTCGACCGGCAGCAAAAGCACCCCGATGACAAAGCTTATAAATATTGCTAAACCGCCCATTCGCGGCATGATTTTCTGATGTACTTTTCGTTTGTTCGGTTTGTCAGTAGCTCCAATGGCAAATGCCAGCTTTTTCACAACGGGCGTAAGTAAAATTGACCCGATAAAGCAAAAAAGCATAATCCAATACTGCATAGTAAGCCTCCTTAAAAAGTATCTTGCCCTTTTTGCATAAAAACAAAATAGGAAGATTCTGTACACAGGCACTCATCCGTTTATTTCAACAAAAGTCTACCCGGATTATATCATATATTAATAGTTTAGAATACAGGAATTGCCGTAAACTTTCTTTTCCCTCTCTTGCTAACCTCAAACGTTGTCATAAAAAGGACAAAGTTGGGAGGTATTTAACGAGAGTCAATAGGTTCATATGGCAAGCATCCATTTTCCTCTGGTACGCGCATCACTGTGTTTAGGTCCCGCCGCAAAGAAAAGCGGGTTCCATCTTATCCAGATGAAAACCCGCTCTCTGCTTGCTTATTTGTATTCTCTGATCGTTCTAATTGCTTCGCGTGCCGTTTCGCCCGCTTTTTTCTGGAGCGGGCTGATTCTTTCGCGGAGGGAAATTTTTCTTTCCTCCAGGTTGCTGAAGAGACGGTCCACTTCCTCGGCGAGGGAGTCGCCTGTCCAATCACTTTCGGATACATGGCCAACTACCGGCTGGCCTGCAATGTCAGCAAATGCATCGATTTTCGGATCGTACGAAATAGCCGCAAATGGAACATTTGTAATCGCAGCGAAGATGAGGGCATGGAGCCTCATACCGACGAGGACGTCTGTTTTGCCGATAATGGCGATCTTCTCTTCAATCGTTGCTGAATAAGGAGCGATCAGGCTCTTCTCCTTCATCATGCCGGAGATTTCATGCGATGCACGGTCATCATGCTTCCCATGCATTGGCAGGAAGATCACCGTGATGCCAGAAGCTGCACAACGGTCAAGAGCCTCAGCGATCCGCTCTTTATACCCGCTCTCTGCCGGCCAATCACGGACGGAAACAGCTAAAGTTTTTCCGCTTATGTCTTGTTCTGCAAACCAATCGCTCGTAAAGTGCTCTGGCGAGAGCCCGGCAACCGGATCGGGAACGACCTCGATGCTTCGGCTGATGCCGACTTTTTCGAGCAGGGTCTTCGATGCCACGTCGCGGACGGTCAGGCCGTCGACCGACTGGAGAACATGCTTAACGAGCCGCTGGCTGAATTTTTTATTGAAAGGGCCCATCCCCTGCGCGTAGACGAAGACAGGTTTTCCCAGCCACTTCGCCAGCTTGATGACGGCGGAATAGTACGGAATCGTCTTCATGCCTGTCTCATCCTGCAAAAGACTGCCGCCGCCGCTGATCAGTCCGTCAGCGGCCGAAACCGCATCACGGACCTCTCGCATTTTCCAGCGGTTAACCGCCTCAACCCCGTAAGCGTTCTTCGTTGCCTGGGGCTGATTCGACAAAACAGTGATTTCGATGTCAGGCTCCTGCGCGCGCAGCTCCTGGATAATCGAAAACAAAATCGCTTCGTCCCCGACATTATCAAAACCGTAATATCCGGATAGCACTACTTTCATTTAATCCACCTCGCCTTGGCAACTTCATATCCTCGAAGTGCCAGCTTGTAGACGTAGATGAAAATGACACCGACCAACAAGCCGATGATCAGTCCGAATACACTTCGGAGTGCGGATACGTAAAGCGGGATATGAAGATGCGTGAAAGTATTCACCATCGACAAGTACCCGATGACACTTGGAACGAGCAGGAAGAGCGCTGCTTTTTTATACCTCATGCTGACGTAGAGCGCGAGCACATAGAATGGGAATCCGATCAGGAATTCCTTCGTCCGCGGCCGTACGTACATCATATTTTCCAGTGTTTGCCTGATCGTCAACTCAATCGAGCTGACCGACCCTTCATTGCCCGTCCGGCTGATGTAATACAGTCCGGCGGCGGCAACTACGAACAGGATGGCGAGATGCCAGTACTTGATTTCTTGCTTCAAAACCGTGCGGATCGCGCCCCACAAAGCATAAACGAGCATAAAGGCGATCGGCACGCTGTACAGCAGTTTAACCCCTCTGAACGCATCAGCCTTCACAAGGAATTGAGTCCCGTTCAACAGGACAACGACAATCCAGATGCCTAGGAAAGCGATCAGGGCAGCAAATGCGTATTCGCGCAAAATATCAACCTTGCTGCGGACTTCCCGCTTCGGCACGACGGCATAGACCGGCGCGGCAATCGCAATCGCGAGCGCAACCGCTTTTAAGAGCAGCCCCATGCCCGTGACAATATACAACAGGGATGCCGCACCCATTCCGGCAATGGCAATCCACATGATAAGGCGGTTTCTTGTAACGGCAAGTGCCGCCAGTCCGGCAAACGCAACGGCCGCAAGCAGGCCGAACGCCTTTTGCCAAAGAGGAATCTCCACTTTCTCAAACGGTACCGAGATGCCGTCATGGAATAGTCCAGGCATTTTTGCTTGTGCATCTTCCAGGAAGTTGACTGTCTGTTCGAGCACAAGATCCGGGTCCTCCACTTTTTTCAGCGGCATTTTTGTGAAAATCGCTTTGATATTCCGCTCTTTCACTGCGCGGACAACTTTATCAACATTTTCTCGATGCGGTTTATCACCGAGGTCAATGCTATGGAGCCTGATCACATCGGAATCCATCAGATAGGAGACGGTATTCATCCCTTTCTGGTCGGCGAACTCAATCGAGAACGCCTCGTAGCCTGCATTATGCAGCTGCTGCGTCCATTTGGTCATATTCGGACGGTCGGAATTGCCGAGTACCGATTCTCCGCTATAGAGAATTCGATGGATCTTATCATCTTTCCAGCGCAGCAATTCATCGACCATCCGCTGATTGTCTTTCTCAAGTTTCTGATCGGCAACCCGCAGCACGACTTCAAGGCCGGCAGCTTCAATGTCTTTCATCACTTCCGGGTTGAAGGTAATGGGCATTTCCTGGATTCTACCCGAATTCCCAGGAATGAAGTAGAACGGCTTCTCACCCAGGATCACCCGCTCCGGCCGGTCAAATGTTTCGATGATTCTTTCCTTGAAATACGGATCGTTTTCCGCGTATACATAAACACCCTCTTTATTGGAAGCACCTTCTTGCATATCCATCAAAAGAAGAGCATTTCTCATTTCCTTCGTCGTTAAAACATTGATTGTCCCTTTGTTCACAAGTTTTGCGAGCGTCTCTGGCTCCAAACTGACAGACTGCAAGCCTGCCTCTTTCAGCGTCCCGAGAAGCTCCTCCCTATCCATTTCCGGCTTCTCATTCAGCAGATCTTGTATGTCATTGTAAGGGATTATAAATTCATACGTATTGTTTCTCCACTCCGCTTTCGAGCGCTCGATAATCGAGGGAATCGTCAGCAGGAGCGAGACGGCCAACACGATCGCTAACCATTTTTTCACATTACCCTTCCTCTCTTTTACCTTCATATTCATCGGTTTCTGGGGTCGGACAGCTTTTTCTTTGTTAAAGTATTTCCCGATAACGGGGAATGAAGCGAGCATACTTTGGTCAAGCCCCTTCATAGCTAAAACGAGAAGGGCGTAAATCGCGCCCCCGATAATGATAGCGGCTCCTGTGTACAGTACAGCCATCGACCTGCTCCAGCTTTCGACCGGGAGAAATAGGGTCGGAATGCCGATGACGGCACCCATGACGAGCGAGGAGAAGGCAAATACAAAAGTTTGGCGGTTGAAAATTGAAAAACGTATTGTTCTGTAGATGAAAAACGTATTGGCGGCAAACAGTAAAATATAGATAATCGTTGTCGCCCATGCCGCTCCCTCAAGCTCAAATCGTCCGATAAGGACAATATTCAGTACAAGCTTTATGGCGACACCTGCGATAATTATCCATGCAGCAAGCTTGGCTTTGTCCATTCCCTGCAAGACACCTGTTCCAAGCACAGTCAGCGACGTAAAGAGCGAACTGAAGGAGATGATGGCGAGCACCATGCTTCCTTTCAAGTCAGTGAATAGACCAAGGTTCACCGGCAGAGTCAGGGCAATCAGACCGAAAGCAGCCGGCCAGGAAACGAAGTGCGTCAAGCTATGTGCATTGACGACAGCACTTCTTGCCTTCTCATGCTCTCCCCTTGTTAAAGCTCCTGTAATAAGCGGAATAAGCGGGAGAATGATCGACGTTGACACGACTGTGGCGATTTGTACGAGTGTCAGACCGCGTCCGTAGATACCCGATAATACGTCGATTTCAGCATTTGAATACCCATGCGTCTTCAGGCTGTTCGGAATCGTCAGCGAATCAACGAGGTTGAGCAGGGCCATCGTAATGGCGCCGACACAGATCGGCAGGGAAATTTTCAAAATGGTTGCGGACGTTTTCTTGAACTTGGCAAACGTAAAGGCGTCAGCAGCCTTTGGCCGTACAGGCGACTTGACGAACAAGCGCCGCAAGTAAAGAAGCGAGACAAGTGCCCCGATCGAAGAACCTGCCATCACTCCGCCTGCTACGACCTCAACCGATCTTCCCTGCTTGACGAGCACGTAGGCAACGCCAAGAATGAGTGCCACGCGAATAAATTGCTCGAGCACCTGAGAAATTGCGGTCGGCCGCATATCCTCAAATCCTTGATAAAATCCGCGGTATACCGCCATATACGGCGCAATGAATAAGGTTGTCGAAACGATAATCAATGCAAGTTCCCGGCTTGGGCCGCCGAGCATCTCCGCAATCGGAGCGGAAAAGGCGTAAATAACTGAAAAGCTGACAACGCCGAAAAGAAGACCGAGAATCCCGGCGGTAACGAATATATCCCGGATCGACGACTTGTCATTTTTCGCCCGGGCCTCTGATATCAGCTTCGAGATGGCAACCGGAATGCCGGCAACCGACAGCGTGAGCGCCACCATATACACCGGGTAGGTAAAACTGAAAATACCGAGCACCGCATCTCCGGCAATATTTTGCAACGGAATGCGGAAAATGCTTCCGAGTATTTTTGATACGAGCGTGGCAATCGTCAATATCAATGTGCTTTTTACGAATGTTTGATTGCTCATTTCTTCCCTCTTGCTTTCTGGCCTAAAATGATCAGAGCAAACTTCGGAAGGACGAGCATCCGCCGGAAGCGCGAAGGTTGCTTAAGGAGGCGGTACAGCCACTCCAGATTCGCCTTCTGCCAAAACTCCGGAGCCCTTTCCACCGTTCCGGCAAAGACATCGAAGCTGCCGCCGACCCCCATGAAAATCCCTCTATCGAACCGGCCGATATTCTCAGCAATCCAGTTTTCCTGCCGCGGCAGGCCGAGTGCGACAAAGACGAGGTCAGGCTTTAATTCAGCAATCTCGTCTGCAATCCCGTTGTTATCCCAATCAAAGAAACCGTGATGTGACCCGGCTACCGTCAGCCCGGGGTATGTTGCTTTGATATTGGTGACTGCTTTGTCGAGAACGTCTTCAGCAGCCCCGAGCATGTAGATGCTCAGGTGGTGCTCGTCCGCCAATTCAAGCAGGTTGGTCATCGTATCAAAACCGGCAACTCTTTCCGGGAGCGGATTTCCGAGCAGTCCTGCCGCCTTTACGACACCGATTCCGTCTGCAGTAATGTAGTGGGCACGACGGATGACATCCATATAAGCGGAATCCTCTTTCGCCCGCATGACAATCTCCGGATTCGCCGTAACGATGAACGTTTTTTCTTTGTTTTCAATACGCTTATGTAACAATCCAATCAATTCCTCACGCGTCGTCTTTGAAAACGGCACGCCAAGAATTGGAACAGTCGTTAATTCCATGATAATTCTCCTTATTTGCAGCCGTCGGCATAATAGCACAACATGCTGTACAACTCGTGTTTTTTAAACAAATATCTTTTCATACTATAACACAGAAATGCAAACGGAAAATACTGTCGAGGGAACATTTTCATGAATATGGAAGATCCAATCCTGTCCATGCCAAACAAACTTTCCAATTCTAAAAATGCCAAAAGCCTTTGCCAATCTGCCTGCATAGAAAATGACAAGATTTTGAAACTTTGCCTGGCAACTTTCGTATAAAGTAAACAGCGGGTGGAATCATGCA
This sequence comes from Lederbergia sp. B243.17, assembly GCF_057657925.1. Taxonomy (NCBI): domain Bacteria; kingdom Bacillati; phylum Bacillota; class Bacilli; order Caryophanales; family Bacillaceae; genus Lederbergia; species Lederbergia sp. B243.17. The sequence continues at coordinate 667 of NZ_JBWBKF010000064.1, read as the reverse complement.
CTAAGAAGATGAACCGCTCAAAGTGAAAGGGGGTGGAGGATAGGATGTCGAAGAAGTTTTTTATCGTTGTTGCCATGTTAATTATTGCGGTAGCAGCCATTTTACTGGCCGCGAAACATCCGACCGGCCCGAATACGGTTTCGTATGAGGAACCTGTTGGTCTGCTCTTGTCGATCGGAATGATCATTCTGCATTTTTTACCGCCTCTTATTTTGTCTTTATTCAACAATTTAGCTGTGAAGGTCATCTCCGCCATTTATCAATCCTTTATCGCATTCATATTTCTAGTGATTATCCCCGTTGGTCTACTGGCCAACAACCCAGGGGTGAGCATCATCTGTGCGATTGGAGCCTTGGTCACCATTTTCAGCATCGTCTTGACGTTAAAAACAGCAGCAAAAAGAGAACTGAGCGTTTGATTTTCTCGGCTTGGGCAGGAAAAGGAGGCTGGGACAAAACCCATCTCTGATACGAAAAAAGCCGGCGAAATTTTACGATGAGTAAAATTTCGCCGGCTTTCATTATTTTTCATAAAAGATAAGGACCACTTCTGATAAAATTAAGTTACCACACCAAATCATATCGGAAAGAAGGGTCCTTATGTTTAAAAATTATAACATGAATCAATTGGTTTTGCCTTTAGATTTAGAAGTGAAACTACAAAATA
>NZ_JBWBKF010000054.1:0-492 GCF_057657925.1 Lederbergia sp. B243.17 | reverse complement strand
TTCCTTTATCTCGTCAGAACCCCTCCAATCTGTACGTCGCTAACCGGCGCCCTCCGCATTTCGCTGTCCAGCTCCGGGCGCCATCGGCTCGAGGTCGCTTCGGAGAAGATCAGGTGGGTTAAAAGCACCCACCCGTTCTTCCCCTCCAGTGCTTGTCGCCGATAAGCGGGCGCCCTCCGCCTTTCCGTGTCCAGCTGCAGGCGATAGGGGCTCGAGGTCATAAGCCAAGAAGGAAGAAAGGCTGGAAAGCGCCTTTTTTCCTTCTCGTCTTATGCTTGTCGCCCCTAATCAATCGCCTTCCGCTTTTCTATTGTCCAGCTACAGGCGCCTGCGACTAGCAGATTTCGGGTTTCTTCCTACGATAAGTCAACATCGGCTCCTTCGTCGCCGTGTTTCCTTTATCTCGTCAGAACCCCTCCAATCTGTACGTCGCTAACCGGCGCCCTCCGCATTTCGCTGTCCAGCTCCGGGCGCCATCGGCTCGAGGTCGCT
>NZ_JBWBKF010000053.1:0-433 GCF_057657925.1 Lederbergia sp. B243.17 | reverse complement strand
AGCCCCCTCCGCTTTTCTTTGACAGCTTCAGGCGGCAGGGGCTCGAGATCGCTTCAGAAAAGATAGGTGGGTTGGAAATCACCCACCCGCTCTTTTCTTCCAGCGCTTGTCGCCCCTAAACGCCGCCCTCCGCTTTTCTTGATCCAGCTGCGGGGGCTAGGGGCTCGGGGTCATAAGTCAAAGAGGAAGAAAGGCTGGAAAGCGCCTTTTTTCCTCTTCACCTTATGCCTGTCGCCCCTGAGCAAGCCCCCTCCGCTTTTCTTTGTCCAGCTTCAGGCGGCAGGGGCTCGAGGTCGCTTCAGAAAAGATAGGTGGGTTGGAAATCACCCACCCGCTCTTTTCTTCCAGCGCTTGTCGCCCCTAAACGCCGCCCTCCGCTTTTCTTATTTCCTATGCATTTTAAATTCCAGATACAAATCATTGTAATACGCGA
>NZ_JBWBKF010000052.1:0-1575 GCF_057657925.1 Lederbergia sp. B243.17 | reverse complement strand
CGGAAAGAAGGGTCCTTATGTTTAAAAATTATAACATGAATCAATTGGTTTTGCCTTTAGATTTAGAAGTGAAACTACAAAATAATGATATCGCCTTCCACATCCATCATTTGGTCGAAAGCATCCCTCATGAAGCGTTCGAACCATTTCTTCGAAATGAGGGCTGTCCTGCCTACCATCCGCGCATGATGCTTAAAATCATCTTATGCGGTTATACTCAGTCGGCATTTTCCGGGCGCAAGATCGAGGCGCTTCTCAAAGACAGTATCCGCATGATGTGGCTCGCTCAAGGACATGAACCGAGCTATCGTACCATTAACCGATTCCGTGTACAACCTGAAGTCAAAGAGCTGATTCGTCAGTGCTTTGTGCAGTTTCGTTCTCGGCTGGTACAAGAACAACTTATTGATCAGGAAGCCATTTTTATCGATGGTACAAAAATCGAAGCGAATGCGAATAAGTTTACGTTCGTCTGGAAGAAGTCGGTTGAGAAATACCATCAAGGACTCATTGAAAAATCCAATCAACTCTACACGGAACTGCTTGAAAAAGAAATCCTGCCCGCAATTGAACGTGAAAATGAAGAATCCTTAACCGTTGAAGAACTCGGACAAATGATTCAAAAAGTAGACGATGTCATCACAGATTACGATGAGAGAATCGAAGCTTCTTTGGACATCAAAGAGAGAAAAGCGTTAAGAAGTGAACGCAAGTTCCCAAAACAGGCCCGGAAACAACTGATGGATTATAGGGTACGCAAACAGAAATACCAACGGGATTTCGAAATCCTTGGCATGCGCAATAGTTATTCAAAAACGGATCCTGATGCGACGTTTATGCGGATGAAAGATGACTACATGGGAAATGGCCATTTGAAAGCAGGGTACAATGTTCAACTAGCGACAGAAGGCCAATATGCGCTGGCGTACAGTCTATTTCCAAACCCGACAGACACCCGAACCTTGATTCCCTTCTTGGATGAGATTGAGGAGCATTATTTTGAATTACCGAAGCACATTGTCGCAGATGCCGGGTATGGCAGTGAACAGAATTATGATGATATTCTCACCAATCGTGAAAGAGAGGCGCTCATCACGTACAATCAGTATCAGAAAGAGCGGAAGCGAAAATACAAACAAAATGAATTCAACTCAGCCAACTGGCCGTATGATCCAGAAACAGATTCCTATACTTGCCCGAACCAGCAGCGAGTCGTATTTAAGTACCGTTCGGTACGGACAGACAAATTCGGATTCCAGCGAACGTTTAAAATCTATGAGTGCGAAGACTGTTCGGGATGCCCATTCCGTTCCTCTTGTACGAAAGCAAAAGAGAGAAACCATCGAAAGGTACTGGTGAATGAGAAATGGGAAAAGCAAAAACAATATGTGAGAGCGAAGCTTTCAGAAGAAGAAATGGGTTCCATTTATCGTAGACGCAAAATCGACGTAGAACCATTTTTTGGATTCCTGAAGGCTAATTTGGCGTTCACTCGATTTTCGGTACGTGGAAAATCGAAAGTGGAAAATGAAATGGGATTCGCGTTAATGGCCGTGAACTTACGTAAGTTTACGG
>NZ_JBWBKF010000051.1:0-327 GCF_057657925.1 Lederbergia sp. B243.17 | reverse complement strand
GGATACTGTCTTTGAGAAGCGCCTCGATCTTGCGCCCGGAAAATGCCGACTGAGTATAACCGCATAAGATGATTTTAAGCATCATGCGCGGATGGTAGGCAGGACAGCCCTCATTTCGGAGAAATGGTTCGAACGCTTCATAAGGGATGCTTTCGACCAAATGATGGATATGGAAGGCAATATCATTATTTTGTAGTTTCACTTCTAAATCTAAAGGCAAAACCAATTGATTCATGTTATAATTTTTAAACATAAGGACCCTTCTTTCCGATATGATTTGGTGTGGTAACTTAATTTTATCAGAAGTGGTCCTTATCTTTTATGAAA
>NZ_JBWBKF010000050.1:0-13428 GCF_057657925.1 Lederbergia sp. B243.17 | reverse complement strand
ATCTCAAGATCCTGTTTCAGGAATGAAAACTTATTTTGTTTCAACTGAGCCAGGCCACTTTAAAGTCTATTGTTCTCCCGATAATTCCTTCTGGTGCTGTACAGGTACCGAAATGGGCGCAAATCCAAGCCATTTTACTTGACTTTATCCCTCTAAATATGGTAGGCATACGAAACCGCTTACAAAAAATTTCGCCTCCCTCAACCGTCCCGATCAGCAGCAGGGGAGAGGACAAATATTTTCCTACCCGATAGGGGAGAGGTGAAAAGTCCTATTTCTCCTATAATATATAGGTCTTTACGGAGCGAACAAATATTCGTATAATATAGGGGAGCCATACAATATCTGACATGTCATGTAAATTTATAGCGAATTTTTTAAAATAATGACTTGCATTTATGTTGGTTTATGTTAAAATAGGTATTGTAATAGGAACCCACAATGGTTTATGATAGGAGGGGATTACAAATAACACAATACCGGAGGTTTTAAAATGAATGGTGAAACGCTGCTAACGACAGAGGAAGTCGCCGAGCGATTGAAAGTCACTACATATACTGTCCGTCAATACATTAAACAGTATCGTGACACGAACGGCGAACAAGGTTTACACGCTTTGAAAGTCGGTAGAGAGTACCGAATACCGGAATCATCTTTGAATGATTTCCTAAACCAATAACAAAAAATTTAATTCGCTATCATGCGAAGCAAAGGGGACAATTAAAAAATGGCTAATCAAAACGAAAATTCAAACGTAGTGGTAGAAACTGAAAATGAAGTACAGGTAATCAATAGAGAAGATATCGTCACCGAATTAAACCCGTCAATTTTTGAAAATACAAATACGGCTTTATTTTCTTCCATACAAGGTACGGATCGCGCTACAACAATTAAGGTATACAATGCTATCAACGGTTCTGAAAACAGCCTGTCTGACCATCTGGGAGCGCAAATTGAGATTACCGATATGATTGCCCACCCTATCACGTTGCAGGATGAAGTCACGAAAGAGGACGTTCAAGCGATGCGCGTTGTCCTGCTGACAGCTGAGGGCGTAGGCTATCATTCAGTATCCCAGGGCGTTGTGTCAAGCCTGCAAAAAATTATCGGTGTCGTTGGGCCTGCCCCATGGTCTCCTGCTTTAAAGGTTGTACCTGTCGAAGTGAAAACCCGAAAAGGATTTAAAACATTAACCCTCCGCCTTGAAGCCTAATCAACAACAATTTAAAAACCGAATAGACCGCCTGGAACCGGCGGTCTTTTTTAATAGAATGGGGGAAAGATTGAGAAATGGACGAAAAGAAAACCATCCGTTATGTAAGCGATGGGCGCACAACCGATATTACAATTGACCACACCAACGACATGGTTATGCTAGAATCATTATTTGATGGGGAAACGTCATTAATCACCGTATCGAAAAATGAATTAATGACAGCAATGAAATTCTTTGAGCTTGAAACCATAAGCGACCGCAAACGCCAGGGGATTGCATAAGTAAACTGAAAAGGGGATTCCGTCATATATCCCCTTTTGATTTTATTTATGTACCGCCAGGAGGTGAAGAATAATTGGCGAATAAGCGGCAACGAAAAAAGCAACAGGCGAAAAAGAATATTCAACAATTAAAACGCGTTGGGGTCTCCGATAAAAGGGTCATAAATGAATTAAAAAATAAACCGACCGAAACCCGCAAGATCGTCAAGAAAGCGGAACGGAATATAGAAGCCGACCGACGCTCACAATTAATTAGACAGCTAGGTTACAAAGTATCTGACCATTCTTCAAAACGTTGGTGGAGCGCAAAACGTTGGGATGAATGGTATTCTACTGAACTAGCAAAAAAGGAAAAAGCCAGAAAAGCCCTGGAGCGTAAGCAAAGGCGAAAAAAGCAAGATGACGATGATTTATATTTATTAATTTTTTGGAAAGAAAAAACTGACGCATATAAAGACAGTCAGGAATTAATTGACCAATTTAAAAATGAATATAAATATGTTTCCGTCGATTATTTAATTGAAGCGATCCGAGCATTTTCCGGCGGTCAACGTTTACCCGCGGAAATAGGGACAACGGCAATGGTAGTTGTAAAAGGGAGCCAGCGGACGAATACCATTAATTTTTACAAGGGGTTTGATGATGGGACGCTATCAAGCTGGAACGAATGGGGATTGGTGTATGAGGGTAAAGCTGTCCGGTATAAAGAATTGGTACTAGCCGTACATACCGTTATACGCCTATTATATGACAACAGCGAAAAGGCGGATTTTATGTCCGACCTATTTAAAAATCTATCCGTCGTAAATAAAAAGAATGCTGCCAGATTGGCGCGCGATTTAAAGTGGAGGGGATTTTAAAAATGAATAAAAAAGACATAGAAAAAGAGGATAAAAAGCCCGTCAAACTTTTTACCCTCGATACGGAAACGCGCGGTCTATTTGGGGAAATATTCCGCGTCGGGCTATATGATGGAACCCGCCATCATGCAGCAAATTCATTTGAACAATTAAAAAACATCTTAATTAATTATACCACAAAATATGAATGTCATGTCTTTATTCACAACTTGGATTTTGATATAGCAAAATTGGCAAAAGATGTGGTACCAGGTGCGGATTTTGACGGTAGTATATTTATTAATAATAACGTGACGGTATTTAAAACGAATTTATTACAGCAAATATATGCTACCAATACAGCCGGACAACGTACAGAGGAAACCGATTTAAAAGAATACCCGATTGTATTTCATGACAGTATGAAATTAATCAGCGGCTCATTAAAACGAATTTGTAAGGCTTTTAATATTGACGCGGATAAAGCAAAAATCGAATTAAAAGACCATATCATTAAATTGGGATGGGCAAGGGACGCGGATGGGAACCCAACAGACGATCCTAAAAAATACGATGCATTTGAAAGCGAAGGGTATTATTTTTGCAACGTCGATCCGTACGAAAAAGAATTAAATGATTATCTGCGGAATGATAATATTTCCCTCTATGAAATTATAAAAATATTAATTGAATTGTCCGGCTTACCCATAGAGGACTTTTTACGATGCCCGACAACAGCCAGCCTGGCGATGAAGGTATTTGAATACAATTATTCAGGGGATTATGAAACGGCGACCTGGGGTTATAAATTCCCGAAGGCGAGAACCGAATGGGACAGGCTGAAAGAACAATTTTCCCGCGATGGATATTATGGCGGGAGAACGGAAGTATTTACGCCTTATTTAAAAGGCGGGTACCATTATGACGTTACTTCTCTTTATCCATACGTTATGAAAGAACATGAATTTCCAGTGGGCTTTTCTAAATTATATTCAGGAGACAAAGCCCGAAACATTTTTAAATACTGGTATAATTCGCACGCGGGCGCTGGTTTCCTGGATTGTGATATATACGTACCGGAGACTTTACATATTCCCCCTTTACCAAAGAAATATATGGGGAAATTATGTTTTCCGGTTGGGCGTTTACGCGGGGTATGGACATTTAATGAAATTGAATTGGCGTTGGAAATGGGATGCAAAATTGAAGCGATCCGGCAGGCTTTATATTTTGAACATACCGCGCCAGTATTTAAAGAATTTGTTACGCACTTTGAACAAATTAAAAATAATTCAGAGGGTGCTAAAAGGGAATTTGCAAAATTAATGCAGAATAGCCTTTATGGGAAATTCGGTATGCAGCGGGCTAGAAAAACATTATTACCGGCGAGCATGATTCCAGAGTGTGAGGAAAAGGGTTATGCGTATCATGAATATATTAACCCTTTATATCCTGGTGAATTTATTGAAGCGGAAGTGGAATCAACAGCAAAATATATACAGCCGCATATCGCTGCTCATGTAACAAGCCTGGCGCGTATTGTTTTATATCGTGGTTTAATTGGTCAATTAAAAAAAGGCGCGGTTGCTTATTGTGATACGGATTCTATCGCTTGTGAAAAAGAAATGGAACCGGAAATGGTAGACAGTAACACATATGGGAAATGGAAATTGGAGGGTACGATAGAGGAAGCATTGTTTTTGCAACCAAAGGTATATTATGAAAAATATGCAGATGGCGAGGAAGTCATCCGGTTTAAAGGAATACCACGCAAGCACTTGGAGAAATTAAAACGCGGTGTATTCTTTGAAATATTGGACAGGTACAAGGAAATACAAGAACGCTTGGAGCGCGGCGAAACGGTAAAGAAGAAAGAAGCCTATTTCCCCTTATTTGAGGGAGACAAAAAAAGAATTAAATTCGCTACCACATTAAAAAATGGCGAGACTAATTTTGACCTGGATCAAGAAATAAAAAAGGGTATTTTATTAACAAACAAGCAAAAGAGGGAAATGGACTATATAAACAATACATCAAAACCTTTGAAAGTGAGGGACTATTAAATGTATATGATTTATTATTTCGCCCGAAACAATTTTGGACAACCGGTGGAAGTCGTGAAGCATATTATTAAAGGAAAAGCAGAAGCGCAAAAGAAATTGAGAGAATGCCAGAAATTAAATGATGGAAATACCTATTTTATTAAACCGTATTTGGAAGTAGCCCCTAATTAATTTTAGGGGTTTTATTTTTTGTTCGCATTTATTTACATTATGTTCGCATTTTCTTATTTACAATCGAACGAGTGTTCGTATATAATTGAGGAAGAATTAGCCATTCTTTTTTTTCGGCAGCGAATTAAATTGATTTTGCAGAATTGATTTAATTCGCTGCTTTTAATTTTGACTAATTAAAGGAGGGTTTATAAATGGCTGATGAAGATAAGGAAATCGAGCAGGAGCAAGAAGAACATAAAGAACCCGAAAAGAAAGGAGAGAATACACCAGAATGGGCAAAACAGTTGAGCCAGGAAATAAAGTCGATGATGAAGCCAAAGCAACAGGAGCAGCAGACGGCGGAAATTCCGGCACCGGAAGCACCGGCAACAGTGGAGGAAGAACAGGAGGAAGAGGAAGCACCAAGAGAGAGCAAGCTGAAAAACTTCCTCGGGTGGTTAATGTAGATGTACCTGGTGAAGAAAAGCCAGAGGAAAAACCGAAAGCCAAACGCGGGAGACCGCCAGGCAGCACCGCAAAAAAGAAGGCGACAGCTGCAAAGAAATCGACAGGCAGCGTCGATCACCGACAATTAAGTGTCCTATTAAAAACCATTTGTGACATTACCGCCGCCCGTCCAGGGATGGAGGTATGGGCGTTATCGCAAGAGGAAGTTGACCAGATAGCCAAACCCCTTGCAGAGATTGCCAAACGTCATGAATCAATAGGACAAGCTGCCAGCGAGTATGCGGACTATATCGCCCTGGTGACCGCCTGCCTGACGATCTTTATTCCGCGTTTTATGATGCACCAAGCAATGAAACCGGCGAAGCCGAAACAAGGAGGAAAAGTGAGCTATGGAAAACCCGTACCCGTTTCCCCATCTCCCAACAAAACAGGAGAGGGCGAAAGAAGTCATCAACAGCCAGCTAGACAAACTGGAACAAATGCCCCTAATGGTGCGATCCTTGGTAACCAATTATCTCAACTCATCCCAGGTCTTGGATAACCTGGACGATGAAATTATTGATTCCCTCATTATAGATGCAAGGGCGGTCTTGGATTATGTCGAGCATGGTCACGATTAAAAACGGTGATTTTTATTACCAGGTACCCATGCACGAATTTATTAATTATTGGTTACCAAACATCGACCAGATTGAATTACCGCGCATATCCAAAGCCATTCCTATCGTATCGCGTACAGCCGCCTTAAAGCGAGGGAAGGGCGTAAAGAGGGTAGAAAAAGCGTACGCTGCCAAAGGAAGTGGTAAGCATGACCCGATTAAAGATAGGTACTGACGAACATGTTTTTGTTCCTGGTATGACCGGTAGCGGGAAATCCGTACTTGCTGAAATTTACCTGGCAGGCTTTCAACATGTCGTCAAACTGGACACAAAAGGGGAAGTGTACGAACGCCGGAAAGCCGGTAAGCCAATATGGCGAGGTTTGCGGGAGGGCGTCGATTTTACAGTTGTCGAACGCCTGGCAGAAGTGGCAGACGTACAAACACCAAAAATCATCTATGTTCCTCATTTCACTGAGGACGATATGGAACATTATGACGCGCTGATGAAGTGGATTTATGAACGCGAAAATACGACTCTATGGATTGATGAATTAATGTCCATCGCACCAAACCCTTTCAAGTACCCACCATATTTGAAAGCCTTGTACACGCGCGGGCGATCGAAGAATGTTTCGGTTTGGGCTTTGAGTCAAAGACCATCGGACATTCCATCTATCGTGTTTTCGCAGAGTACGCACTTTTTCGTTTTTTCCCTGCCTTTACCGCAGGATCGTAAGAAGCTGGCTGAATCGACAGGGGTACCGGAATTTTATGAGAACCCAGAGAAATATCATTTCTGGTATTACAAGCTGGGGAACGATGATGCCGCGTATGCGACATTGAAACTTTGAAAGGGGGTGAGCGTGTGGACAAATTCGCAGGCGTTGGACTCAAAAACCTGGTGACAATCTCACTATTCGTCATGGTCTTTTTCGTTATGATGAAGGTTATTTTCACCAAACACCAAGTAGCCGGTATTTCGGAAGTCGTGGCAGCCGCCTAATTGAAAGGAGGGGATAGACATGCTTACGCCAAAATGGGTGATTCATACGGCTATTACCGTAGCCATCACAATGGTTTTCATTTACATCATTAAAAAAGTATCCATTAAGTACAACGTACCTGTAATGAGACAAGTCTCGGAAGGTATCTAAAAAATCACTGGAATTTAGGGAGGAAATAACACTATGTCAACACAAGGAAAACGTTCTATTAGCCCGCAGGAGCGAGCGCATTTATTTGCTAGTGCAACACGCCAGACGTTCCAAATGCTACCGACACGACAAGCCCAGGGAGAGAATACGACCATTCAATTTGAAATCCCGAAAACGCGCTTGCTGTCCAAAATTCTAATCGAAGTCGAAGCCGTTGCCACATTGAAAAGTACGACAGGTAGCGCCATTGCAAAGTCGCCATTTTCACCATGGGAAATTTTGCGCCGGATTACGCTTGACCTGAATAACGGGTTTAGCCCTTACATGGTTTCGGGACGCGACTTGTATCTATACAATACTGTCCGTTTGAACCCTGATGTATTGCTGCCAGCAGACAACACGCGCGGGATGACCTACATTGAAACCGCGTCGAATACAGAGGGTAAGGATGCCAAAATCAAATTCACGTTGCCTTTGTCCGTTGTCCTGAATGAGCGCGATCCAGTCGGACTTGTCTTGCTGCAAAACCCAGAAACAAATGTCACGCTTTCGATTGATATTGACCGATTGGAAAGAGCGTACAAGCTGAACGAATCGAATGGGGATGAAGTAACCTTTAAGTCTTTGCAAATCACGCCAATGATCGAGACTTTTTCGGTACCGCCGGTTCCTGACGCATTCCCAGACATTTCCGTCCTGAAGCTTGTACATTCTAAGGCTAACAGTTTCGCCGGAAACGGTCAAAACATTATCTCTCTTACTACCGGTACGATTTACCGTAAACTTGTTCTCTATTTTGAGGACGAGGAAGGGAATCCAATGAAGGATGAAGATTTCAACGGTGTACTGGAACTGGTATTTAATCAGGCTGATAGCCCGTATTCTATGAAACCTTCCGTTCTGGCCGCGCTTAATCATAGCCAGTTAGGGTACCCGCTGCCTGATGGGGTGTATGTCTTTGATTTCAGTAACCAGGGAATTCCGAACATGGGCGGTAGTCGTGACTATATCGACACTGAACGCCTGACTGAATTCTGGTTACGATTCAGCACCCAAAAAGCCGGTAAGGTTACGGCTGTCAACGAAACACTTTCACGCTTGCAACGATAAACAAGAAGCCAGGGGATTGCCCCTGGACTTCTCATATATACCAGGAGGGGAGAGTAAACGATGTCAGGATCAATGAATCATTACATGGCTGACCTATACCCGAATTTTGGGTTTGGAAATACAAGCTATCAGACAATTGCCGAGCCAGAGGATCAGCAGGCGATGGTGGATAATCAAGAAGTCGTTGCCCAGGGGAACGTGAAAGTAGACCCGAAACAAGAACGGTCTATTTGGGTAAGCGTCGGGATCGTACTCGCCATCATCATTGTACTAAACATTAAATTTTAGGGGTTGGACAATATGGGGGAGGAATTGCTGAATTTTATCAGCAACAATGGCTTTGCTATGGTAGTCGCCTGGTACAGTTTGACCAGGCTTGAAAGCACCATTAAAGAGAATACCAAAGTCATTGAAAAATTAGCCGGTAAAGTGGGGGTTATTGACGATGAGTAAAAGCGTCATCTTGCTGCTATTTATTATTGCCCTATGGTTTTTTGTATTAAGGAAAAAATAACGTGGACAAATCGTTATTCTTTATCACGATGTTCCTTCTATGTATATGGGTAATCGTCGACGACTTTATAGGGCAGCGTCGATTGACTAGCCTAGCCGTTGGGATGTCACCTGAATGGAAAACCCCATTGGACTCTTTTAAAGACAAGGTGGACAGTTGGGGTGACGCCTACCGCGACAAGATGGATGAAGCCCAGAAACGGGCAGAAGAAAACCCTGATTGGTGGGAGGAACAACGGAAGCTATTAGAAGGACGCATACCGTCCGCGTAAACGGAGGGAACGCCAATGAAGGAATTAACCTTTATTGTAGGCTTTGTCATCGGAACCCTAGTCCTGCAAATGACAGCAGGCGATGCTATGACGCAACAGTTTTTAATATTAGTTCTCATTTCAATGGTGATCCTAAACCATGAAAAATTTATTGGATTATTAGGGAGGGTACAAGCATGAACAAAGTTTTCGACGTTGTAGCCGGTATCGGGATTCTAATTGGAATCTATCTATTCCTGAACAAAGGAAAAGAAACGGTGTCGATTATCAACGCATTCGCAAGCAATGCAACCGCAGGAATCAAAACTCTCCAGGGAAGGTGATAAAACATGCTACCAGGGTATCATTATCAAAATGACCGTCATGCCCTTCAAAGCCTTGTCAGACCTTCCTATCAGCCCGATGTGCAATTAGCGGTAGGCGCTGGGGAACGCCATGAACCGTTAGGGATGAAAGTGATTTACAAAAACCGCCGCGAGTTTGTCGTCGTACCAGACCTGAACAGTGCAGCCTATGAACAGGCAAGCATTGAGGGACAACGTATTATGGTATCGGAATCAGACTTTCCAAAAGAGAATTTTACAGGGGTTGTCCTGGACAATCTCGGGGAGGTAAGCGATGGCGGAATTTGAATTTAAAACACCAGGGAGCAGCGGAGGAGGGGGCAAAAAGCCCTCTCTTAAAAAATTGACAAGTAAGCCCATGTTATTCGGGATTATCGGGGTTGCCCTGCTTGCTATCATTATGAAGTCCAGGGGCAGCAGCAACGGAATTTCCGAAGATGAATATGCCGGTTACCCGATTTTACCAAGCGCAGGGGCGGGGGGATCGTCTGGTGTGGACTATGACACATTTCAACAGGCAATCGCAAACCTAAAAGAATTGGACGAGGAAAAGACCAAACTCATGCAAGACAGCTTTGCCGAGCAGATGGGAAAGCTCACAACCGATTTCACGAACCAAATGAATAGTATGCAACAGATGTACCAAAACAATCAATCATACTATCAGAACACCATTAATAGTTTACGTGACCAAATGGGGCAAATTTACAGTAGCAATCGTGTTTTCCAACCGAGCCAGCCGAGTTATAACGATTATTCCGCGCCGGTGAACAGCTATTACACGCCTACTTATACGGCTCCTAGTGGTAACTATTCTGGTATGCAAGTAGGCGAGCAATATCTTTATCGTGACCAAATGGACAATTATTTAAACGAAAAGAACGGGACAAGACAGGATTTAATCCAGGACGCTATTAACACCGGTAACTGGCAATCGTACCGTGAATTCGATGCCTACCACGACCCTAGCGGTTATTATCGTGATACGTCTACCGGTAACCTGGAACGGACGCAAGCCTACTGGCAGGATTACGCCAAGACCCAGGAGAAGATGCTTGCTGAATACGAGAGGGACGGCACGATCAATACTGACCCGTGGGCGCAGCGTATCAAAGAGGACTTACAAGACACATACAACCGCATTCAGAGTGCGAAAAAGTAGGTGATGACAGATGGACTTGTCACCATATATCAATGATGCCAAGAAGATACAAGCAGAGACCGGCATACCCGCCAGCATTATTCTAGGGCAGATGAAGCTGGAATCCAGCGGAAGCTATAATGGTATGTCTGCCCTGGCGTACTTTCATAATAACCTATTCGGTGTGAAAGGCTCTGGAACCGCTGGGAGCGTGTACATGCCGACGCGGGAGGTTGTGAATGGAAAGAGTATTACCGTCAATGCTGCTTTCCGGAAATACAATTCAGCTTACGAGTCGATGCTAGACCATGCCAAACTCTTGCAGAATGACCGATACGCAAAGCACCTGAAAACCGCGACTAGCGTCGAGGACTTTGCAAAGGGAATCAAGGCGGGTGGGTATGCTACCGATCCATCATATGTGGACAAGCTGCTGGGGGTTATCAGGGGAAATAATCTCCATCAGTACGACGATCCAAATATCAAATTCAATCCTGACGCAACGTTAGGAGACAATAACGGGGCGACAGTAGCCCCGCAACAAGCGCAGAGTACCCAAGGTTTTATCCAGGGTACCGTGCGCGCCTTGCTTATCGTAGGGGTAATGATTCTGGCGGTTGTGTTCTTTATCAAAGCCTTCCCTGCCGTAGGGGGAGCCATCGACAAGGTTACGCCGACCGGTAAAGCAAAAATGGCGATCAAGGGGGTAAAAGCAATTGCTGCCAAATAACGATAAAACCAAAGTGGCTTGGAGACAATCCACAATTGAAATACCAGCCAAATCAACAGAGGAAGTCCATTTCAGAGATACCAAGCCAAACCATGTGTATCTTAACAATTTGAGCGCGAACCCGTTGTATCTAGGAGTGAACACCATCCCATCTGAAAGCATTTATGAAATGGATGTAGACGGTTTCGGTTCCGACGTTCACGCGCAACAAACAGGGTTTACCCGCTGCATGATTTACAATGCAGGGGCTACACCTGCCAGGGTAACTGTCACGTCGTTTGAAGCCGAATTTAACCCTGCTGTCCTGCAAAGAAAATCCAAGTCAAGCAGCGGGGGTGGTGGGGGCGGTGGAACAGGTGACGGAATCATTCGAGGGTTTCAAGTCGCCCTTCCTGCTGGTTCAAACAATATCGGTAAAGTCGAAGTAACCAAGATACCCGATCAAAAGATTACATTTGACACGCTACCGGCTGGCGTAAACAAAATCGGGAAAGTCGATGTGGAGAAGCTACCGCCACTACCGGCAGGAAATTCCTATTTAGGGAAAGTAGGCGTTGAGGGTGGTCTCACCATTGTCAGTATGCCGCCTGTATCGTTGAACGGTAATGTCACGTTGTCGGATACGTCATTCAGCATTAAAGGCGCGTCCACTCATTATCACTATATGGAAAACGTGGGTACGACCGAGATCATCATTTCCTTACCGTTCGAGATTACCAGTTTTAAATATATATCAAATGATGACCCTGACAATGACCTATATGTTTCTTTTAATACAGCAGCAACAACAGACCCTTTTACCGGTCAAAATGCAACGATTGTATTAAAGCCTGGTGATTCCATATCTGACCTGAATATCAAAGCATATGCGGTGAAATTAAGGCGTCCAACAGGCGCGGGCTTTGTCCGCTTTATGGGGGTGTGAGTGAATGGGGTTGACGAATAACAAAGGCGGCGGGCAGCAGCTTGTCACTGTGAAATCAAAACACCAGACCATAAACGTTACAAAGACGGTACAGTTAACAGAAGTATTCAGTATTACCGGTAAAGGTTTATTGGACTACATCAGTATTAAAGCGCAGCATTCATCAGAACCTGTTTATTTTGTACTATACGTTGATGATGTTGAAGTAGCGGGAGGATTAACATCTCTATTTAGCGAGGATGTAAATAATACCTTTCGGAATATATGGTTTTCAAAAAGCATAAAGGTGACCGCACGAAAACAAGGCGGAACAGATGGTTATGGAGGGTTTATTTACGTTGGTCAGTATTCATTAAGTTAGGGGTGACATTATGCAACAGTTAGGAGAATCACGAATAGAGGACGGTTTTACAGTGACCGACTATTCCCGCGATGGGGTAAATGTTCACGCGACAGTAAGAACACCTATCGGAACGGTAGAGAGTGAAGAACCTATCATTATTCCGAAAGACCCTATTGCAGAAATTAACGAGCGTTTACGGTTGGTAGAGGAAATGCAAAATGAAATTTTATTAGGGGGCGTGTTGATATGAAAACAGCAAAATACCGGTATATTCTCAATCAATATTTACTAGGGGCTTTTAATGAAAATGACCTGGTAACCCTGGTAGGCAATGGGCATATTTCTGACGGTGATCGTCTGGAAATGATTACAATTAAATCTGGGGAACCGATTGTATGAGTCAGGCTTTTATTAAAGATATTTCCTCCCATGCTGTCAAGGCTGGGAGGGAATTCAATGTATTACCGTCGCTTATCATCGCCCAGGCGATTCATGAATCAAATTGGGGAAAATCGGGACTGGCTACAAAGGGGAAAAACCTGTTTGGTGTAAAAGGGAAGTACCAGGGGCAAAGTGTGACCATGCCTACATGGGAAGTCATCAACGGGGTAAACAAGACAGTCCAGGCAGCTTTCCGGAAGTACCCTTCCTGGTATGAGTCCATTTGCGATCTAATGTATTTGTACACGAACGGTGTCTCCTGGAATCGTTCAATCTATCATAAAGTAATAGGTGAGAAAGATTACGTGAAAGCATGTAGGGCTGTCCAGGCGGCAGGATATGCTACCGATCCAAAATATGCGGACAAGTTAATTAATGTCATAAAAACATATGCGCTTACAGAGTTCGACAAGGTGCCTGCAAGCGTTCCTAAAAAGGAGGAAGATGATATGTTTAAACCGACTAATAAAACGTTGCATGACGTTGTTATCGAGAGACTGACAGCCTGGTGCGACCCGAAAACAAAGAATGGACTTGATAAGTCCTGGTTGGATAAGGCGAAAAAGGGGCAGCTTACAAATTCGGATGCGGTGGGATTATTATTTGTAGCCCAGCAGCGGGGATTGAAATAATTTATAAAAAGCGTCGGGAAATATTCCTGGCGCTTTTTTTAGTGATCGAAATGTAAGCGCTTACTATATCCCTATCATATATGGATGGGTAATGTCAAGTAAAATGGCTTGGATTTGCGCCCATTTCGATCACTAAAAAAAGCGCCAGGAATATTTCCCGACGCTTTTTATAAATTATTTCAATCCCCGCTGCTGGGCTAC
>NZ_JBWBKF010000049.1:0-42958 GCF_057657925.1 Lederbergia sp. B243.17 | reverse complement strand
TGGACAGACTCCTTCATCGGGTCGAAGTAATCCACCTGAATGAGGACAGTTATCGAATCAAACACAGAAGCACCATATTCAGAGAAGAACATGTTCAATCCTAGTTAGCAAAAAGTGTTCAAAACTACTTGACGGTAACAACTTTGGGTATGAATACGCTACGGAACCGAAAATTGTAGATGGTGTAATGTCAAAAAATATCGATGACAAGGGGAGACCTGTAGAGATAGCGACTACATTTGCGCCAGACGATACGGTTTACTTTTCTGCAAAGAGAAACCGATTCTGGGTTAATAAAGCGCAGATTGTATGGTATAAAGGCGAAATCGAAACAGAAAACAGATTTTTAGTTGAAGAAGTTAATGTCAACAAAGCAAAGTATTTTTCCGCCAAACTAACAGTCCCGGAAGGTCTGGAAGAAGGTCAATACGGAGTCACTATTTATGTAAAAGGTAAAGATATTATAGAAACAAAAGCAAAGTTCATTGTGCAAAAATAAGAGGGAAAAATACGAAACCTTGGAGGAACATAATGAGAAATATAGTTAGCGTTGAAAAGATTGATAAGTATTATGGCAATAAAGGCATTATTACAAAGGCTATTGACAATATAAGCTTTAATGTAAATGAGGGAGAGTTTTTAGGAATAATGGGTCCTTCAGGCAGCGGTAAGACGACTCTGCTAAATTGCATTTCAACGATTGATAATGTAACAACGGGCAGGATTATTATAAATAACAAAGATATTACGGTTCTGAAGGCAAAGGCAATGGAAGAGTTTAGACGGGATGAATTAGGTTTTATCTTCCAGGACTTTAATCTTCTTGACACACTGACTGCATACGAAAATATAGCTTTAGCCCTGACAATACAAAAGAGGGATATAACAGAAATAGATAAACTGATAAAAGATGTTGCAAACAAACTTGAGATTACCGGGATACTTAGCAAGTTTCCATATCAATTGTCAGGGGGGCAAAAGCAAAGAGTCGCATGTGCCAGGGCTATCGTTACTGAGCCCTCCATTATATTAGCCGACGAGCCTACTGGCGCTTTAGATTCAAAATCCGCAAGGCTACTTTTGGATTCATTTGAAAAGCTGAATAAGGAGTATCGTTCGACGATCCTGATGGTTACCCATGATTCCTTTACGGCAAGTTATGCCAATAGAATCCTTTTTATAAAAGATGGTCGAGTCTTTAATGAATTAATACGCGGAAATGATACGAGAAAAGAATTTTTCAATAAAATTATTGAAGTTGTTACTTTACTTGGAGGCGATGCCGGCCATGTTCTCTAAAATAGCAATCAACAATGTAAAACGAAGCTTTAGGGATTATTCAATTTACTTTCTTACATTGACCCTTGCAGTATGTATATTTTACAGTTTCAATTCGATTGAATCCCAAAATGCAATATTAGAATTAAATAAGAATAAGACGTTTATGTTAACGCTAAATAAACTGATAGCTGGAACATCGGTATTTGTATCTTTTGTACTCGGTGGGCTAATCATTTATGCAAATAACTTCTTAATAAAAAAGCGAAAAAAAGAATTAGGCATCTATATGACATTAGGAATGTCAAAAGGTGTAATCTCCAAAATCCTGATTTTTGAAACCCTGTTAATCGGCATACTGTCCTTAGTGGCAGGAATTGTATTCGGCATTATCTCATCACAAGGTCTATCGGTCCTTGTGGCCAATATTTTGTCTGTCGATTTGAATAAATATAAGTTTATCATTTCATTGAATGCAGTGATCAAATCGGTATTATACTTTGGAGTTATCTTTCTTCTGGTCATGCTCTTCAATCAGTTTACTATTTCGAAATACAAGTTAATTGACATGCTGAATGCAGCAAAGAAAAATGAAGAAATTAAGCTAAAGAATTCTTTCGTATCAGTACTTTTATTTATTGTTTCGATGGGATTACTCCTATCTGCCTATACTAGAATATTAAAAACAGGCTTAGATGCTGGAAATGCAGATTTGTTTCTCACTATTACGATGGGAGTTATCGGAACACTGTTGTTCTTTTTCAGTCTCTCCAGTTTCTTTATCCATGTGGTGCAAAAAATCAAACGGATTTATCTGAAGGATATCAATATATTTATATTGAGACAGATTAACAACAAGATCAATACGAATTTTCTATCCATGACTCTAATATGCCTGATGCTGTTTTTAACAATTACACTCTTGTTTGCTGCGTTTGATTTAAAGGGTACAATTGACAGGAATTCAGAGGGAAATAGATCGTTTGATGCTTCAGCGTTTCTCATTGTTAATAATGAAACCGAAGATCCAAAGGTGAATGATGTAGAGGAGTATTTAAAAGATATAGACTTCAATTTCGAAACGTATGAGAACCATTCCTTTTATAGTGAATACAAACTTAATCTTACGATAGAGGACTTGTTATCAAAGTATTTAAGCAATCAGGAGAAGATTGACTTAAAACAAAATTATTTGGATGGTGCTATATCCGCGGTTAAAATATCGGATTATAATTCAATCATCAAACTTGAGGGAGAAAAAGCTGTTGATTTAAAGGAGAATGAAGTCTTAGTTATATCTAACTACGAACGGGTGAATCATGCTCTGCCTGAATTTATGAAAAATGAAGATAGTATCAATATAGACGACAAAGCATATACCATCAAAAATACATCCCCTATAGAGGAGAATATAAAGAGCACAGGGGGAAACAAATTCTTTTATCTCATAATCCCTGATAACTTTGAGGGGGGACTGCAGTTAGAGTTCACAGGTTTTAATGTGATCTATAATGAAAGTAATGCTGATAAATCGGAGAAGAAATTTTCAACTCTGTTTACGAATCTTTCAGAAGACAAATATAGAAGCATTAACCCGGCATTAGTTATTGGGTATACGAAGGATCAACTTAAAGATAAAGAAAATGGTATGGCAGCAATGATCGTATTTCTTGGTCTGTTTTTAGGTCTCATATTTATAATAACCAGCGCTGCGGTTATGGCTTTGCAACAGTTATCTGATGCAAGTGACAGCTTGGAACGATATAAGTCTCTTAGGAAGATTGGTGTCTCTGAAAAATTAATAAACAAAGCAATATTGAGACAAAACTTACTATATTTTTTAGTTCCCTTAGGTCTGGCTATTATCCATTCAATAGTTGGAATAAGCGCAGAACGCGGAAACTTCTCATTTAATTACGAAAGTATCATCGTAAGTTCTTTACTCCTTGTTATAATATACGGTTCCTATTTTTATGCGACGTATTTTGGAGTTAAGAATATGGTTAAAAATAGCAAATAGCAAGCAGTGAGTTATAGATGTTGATTGGTGAGGAGGCATCACATACCGGTTCCTGCCTTGCGGTGGTTTGCTAATCAGATCTTTTAGGAGAATGTAAATGAAAGAAGAATATTTCAAGATATTTGATGAAGATCGAAATGAAATCGGAACTGCCTCCCGCAGCGATGTGCACCGGTTTGGGTATTGGCATGAGACGTTTCATTGCTGGTTTGTTGCAAAGCATGAGAATAAAGATTATATCTATTTGCAGCTCCGCAGTGATGCCAAGCAAGACTACCCGAACCTCCTGGACATTACGGTGGCTGGTCATTTGACGACTGAAGAAACGGTCGAAGATGGGGTTAGGGAGATAAAGGAAGAAGTAGGCCTGGATGTTCCTTTTCATGATTTGAAATCGTTAGGTGTACTGCAATATTGTGTAACGAAAGAAGGTTTCATAGACAAAGAATTGGCCCATGTCTTTCTATATAAAAGTGAGCATCTCCTGGATGACTTTGTCGTTCAAACGGAAGAGGTTTCGGGCATTTATTTAGCAAAGTTTAACGATTTTAGTGAGCTATGGTCAGGTGAGAGGGAAACGATTAACGTCAAGGGTTTTAAAATAGATGGAGACGGCAAGCGGAACGTGAGTGAAGAGACTGTCGGACAAGAACGTTTTGTTCCCCATCAAATCTCGTTTTATAAAGAAGTCATTAGAAAAATAAAAGCAAATCTTTAATAGTTATCTGGATATTTCCCATATATTATCCTCTAGACATATACTTGATTTTGGGGGCTAGGCCAAGTGACATTTTATTTGAAAAATTGATATCAAAGGCCGTTACACATTTGCCCCCATAAAACATTTAATAAATTCCCAATCGCCTTCATTTCCAACTCTCTTATTGTCTTCGTGTACTTTGAAAACGTTTTAAAAAATGTTGAGTATCAAAGACAAATTTATTTACATCGCCGAAATACAGGAATATAATTAATGCTGTACTATCATTTGTATGTACAAATGAAGTTGGATACAGCTATTCGACGATAGGAGGGATTTGCTCACAGAGAAATGTGCATAGTGATATTCGCTATTGAAGAATTCAAATTCAGACGGGAAGGTTGAGTTGTATTGGAGACTCCTAATTCCGATTACTTACTTAGTAACTGCCTTTACTTTACCACCGCGCGGTTCGCGAGACAGATGGAAAAGCTAGCTGGGGAAGTGTTTTCATCGATGGATATCCCACCTTCCTACGCTTATTTGATCATTACCATCCATGATTACCCAGGGATTACTCAAAAAGAACTGTGTAAAAAGCTTTCGATTGCGCCTTCAACAAGTACGAGGCTCATTGATAAACTCGTGAAAAAAGGATACGTCGAGCGAAAGCCTGATGGTAAACACATCTTAATATACTTAACAGAAGAAGGAACATCTTTGTGCAGCAAAATCTATGACAATTTAAATGAAATCTATTTAAGGCACTTAGAAATTTTAGAGGAAGATCATAGTCAACAGTTGATTAAATTGCTTCATAAAGCAAGTGAGAAAATGGAAAAAGATGAGAGTTCAGGAGGCTAATCATGGGATTGATGAAAAATCAGGTTGCACTAGTAACAGGTGCAGGAACTGGGTTGGGTCGGGCCACAGCTATTCGGTTGGCGGAAGAAGGGGCCAAGGTAATAGTAACGGGCAGGCGTATGGAAAAATTGCAAGAAGTAGCACAGATTATTGAACAGTCGGGCGGGCAATCTATTGTCTACCCAGTGAATCTAACTGATCCTGAAGAGATTAATAGCCTGCGTGAGCAATTGGTTGCAAAAG
The DNA here is from genome assembly GCF_057657925.1 of Lederbergia sp. B243.17. NCBI lineage: Bacteria > Bacillati > Bacillota > Bacilli > Caryophanales > Bacillaceae > Lederbergia > Lederbergia sp. B243.17. The sequence continues at coordinate 37,853 of NZ_JBWBKF010000049.1, read as the reverse complement.
TGGGCCGGGTTGATGTGCTGATTAATAATGTCGGTGGAACTGGAGATTTCAGCACGGTACATGACATGACATCTTCAATATTTGACCATACCATTCGTCTCAACCTCTATAGCTCTTTCTTAGTGACGAATGCGATTCTCCCGATTATGAGAGATCAGCAATACGGTCGAATCGTGTCCATTACTTCAGCGATGGCTAACTTTGAATACGAAGGATTAGGAGCCTATTCGGCAGCTAAAGCAGGTTTGGAAGCATTAATGCGAACGGTTGCAATCGAAGAGAAAGAACATGGCATCCTTGTAAACATGTTCGATCCGGGGAATTTGAAAACGGAACAAAATCCTTATGGCGAAGGGGATCCGGTAACGGTTGTTGATGGCATCGTGAAGTTAGCAACTTTGCCGGCAGATGGATTTAGCGGACAAGTTACCCAAGCGAACCAATGAAGTTAGACAGCGAAATCGAATCCGCGTATTAAAAGCTTCCTCATGGGTAGCTTTGATGTCGTCCATTCGTTACTTTTGCCTCAGGCATTCATCCGATGGGCTAAACAGTGGAGGATGAATAATTTTTCACATATATACTTACATTACGATTATGAATGTTAACACTAGGGAGGAAATAGAAATGGAACTATCAAATAAAATTGCTGTGATTACCGGAGCAGGTAGTGGTATTGGACGAGCCAGCAGTATTAAATTGGCATCTCTCGGAGCAAAAGTGGTTTTGGTCGATTTTAATACAGCGACAGGGGAAGAATCATTAAAACTCGTTAAAGAAAATGGTGGAGAGGGGATCTTCGTGCAAGCAGATGTATCAAAGAGCGAAGATGTTCAAAACTATGTAAAGAAAGCCGTGGATACTTACGGACGTATCGATATATTTTTCAACAACGCAGGTATCATTCAAAAGTTTGCTCCTTTTACCTCCGTTGAAGAATCCGAATACGATCGTATTATGTCTGTAAATACGAAAGGGATTTTCCTTGGAATGAAGTATGTGTTGCAGGTGATGGATAAACAAGGATCCGGTTCTATTATCAATACGGCATCGACTGCGGGAATTCGCGCAGAACATAGTGTAGCGGTATACTCTGCAAGCAAACATGCGGTTGTAGGCTTAACAAAGGGAGCAGCTTTGGAATATGCAAAAAAAGGAATTCGTATCAATGCACTTTGCCCAGGAGGCGTGGAAACAGCCCTAACTGCTGGCGTTACGGAGCAATTTGAAAAAGGTAATTACGTTCCGGAAGAACTTCCTAATATGAGAATGGGCCGTTACGCATCTCCTGAAGAACTTGCAGAAATGGTTGCTTATTTAGCGTCTGAAAAAGCGAGTTATATGACTGGTTCAACAGTCGTTGTCGACGGGGGATTAACTTTATAAATACCTTGTTTAACCAATAGGGCCCTATTCAAAGATTTGATTATATCCAGATTAGCTCGTCCTTTTAACGGGAAAGGAAATATTCTTGGAAACCCAGCTGTTCTTCTCATGGAAGGATAGCTGGGTTTCTTAATGTACATACCTCTATCCCTTCTGCATCATCTCAACAAAATTTTGCGCAGCTTTGGACAAGGTACGGTCTTTGAGCCAGATTAATCCGACTGAGCCTGTCACCCCATCTTTGTTTGAGAGGCGATAAGCATGAATAGGGTAGCCCCGATATCGATGAAGCAAGGTTTCTGGAACGATGGCTGCGGCAAAGTCAGCTGCGACGAGGTCCATCAACAGGCTGATGTCGGAACACTCTCCCACAATCGTAGGGCGCAGTTTGGAACGGGAGAATGCCTCTAATATTAAGTAATGCACCCCTAATCCTTCAGTGCTCGGAAAAAGGAGTGGATACTGTTGGACGTCAGCAAGTGAGATGTCTCGATCAAAGAAAGGAAGCTCCTTTGTTGTAATGAAATAAAAGGGCTCATCGCATAGATGAAGGACGGAAAAATCGTCCAATTTGAGCGGCATGCGGATAATGGCTAATTCCACAACTCGTTCCCGAACTAATTGACAAAGGTGAGAGGATTCGTTTTGCTGAATCTTATACGTCATCTTGGGGAAATGTTTTTGGAATCGTTCAAGAATCTTTGGCAAGCCGTTCGCTGAAAATGTGTTTACCCCGAGAGTGAGTCTCCCATTTACTCCTTTGCCGACATCCATGACCTCTGTTTTTGTTTCCTCCATCAATTGAGTAATTTGCAAAGCGTTTTTATATAAGGTTTTTCCTGCCTCTGTCACGACTAAAAATTTTCCGCTTCTCTCGACTAATTTGGATCCGAGCTCCTCTTCCATTGATTTCAATTGTTGGCTTAATGGCGGCTGGGACATATGAAGCCTTTTAGCAGCAGCAGAGATTTTTCCTTCTTCTACAATTGCAATAAAATAGCGCAGTTGCCGTATATCCACCCTTATCATCCTTTCTTTCTATATGGAAAACATAAGTAGAATGAATGAAATTAATATTTTTCATATAACCCTTCTCATGATAGCCTATTTATATAGGAGGTGCACGGTATTCGAAATCTGAGAGGGATTTTAATCAGTTTGCTTGCAGTTGCACTTACTGCATGCACTACAGGTTCAGGCTCCAAGGAAGGTTCACCAATACAAGTGGAGAAAAAGGATGAAATGAATTTGGAACAACAGCTGATTTCTGCAGCAGCAGAAGGAAAAAATGAAACCGTTTTAGAGTTGTTGGAAGCTGGAGCACATATTGATGCGACAGATTCTCACGGAGATACAGCAGTAATGGCTGCAACGCAGAGAAATCATGCAGATACGGTAAAGATTCTGATTGAACATGGGGCTGACATCAATATCCGCAATCAAAGGCAGGATAATGTGCTTTTGTATGCTGGAGCTGAAGGGTTGCTTGAAATCGTCCGGCTGGCTGTTGAAGCTGGGGCTGATCCTGCTTTAACAAATCGGTATGGCGGAACTGCGCTCATTCCCGCTTCCGAACGGGGACATGTGGAGGTTGTGGAAGAGATTTTAACCAACTCTGATATCGATGTAAACCATATAAACAATCTGCATTGGACTGCTTTATTGGAAGCCATCATCCTTGGCAATGGAGGCAAAGACCATCAGAGAATCGTGCAATTGCTGGTGGATCATGGAGCTGATGTTAACATTGGTGACCGGGATGGGATTACGCCTTTACAACATGCTCAACAACTAGGATATCAAGAGATTGTGGATATACTAATAGAAGAGAATTGATAGAATTATATCTGAAAATCATCAAGAGGAGGCGATAGACATGGTAGATAAACACTATTGGCTAACAAATGTGACATTGGAAACGGGATACGAATATGAAGAAGCTTCTGTAATTGGAACGACAACAGAGGAATTTCATCTGCGCATCGAAGAGGGTACAATCAAAGAAATCGTCTCCGCGGATCAACCGCTGCAAACGGATTTGCCTAAGCAAGATGCAAACAACTACTTAATGCTCCCCTCATTCAGGGACATGCATATCCATCTCGACAAAACATACTACAGCGGCCCTTGGAAAGCGCCAACGATTCCAACGAAGGGGATTATCACTCGGTTGGAAGAAGAAGAGATCATACTGCCGGACCAGCTGCCTGTTGCTGAAGAAAGGGCGAAAAATTTATTGGAATTGCTGCTTAGTTCCGGTTCCACCTACATTCGGTCACATTGTAATGTAGACCCTGTTATCGGGCTGAAAAACCTAGAAGCTACGATGCGGGCAGCCGAAGCATATAAGGGAAAGGCCGCTGTTGAAATTGTCGCTTTTCCTCAGCATGGCTTATTGCGAAGCCAGTCTGTTTCACTCGTCAGGGAGGCACTTCGTAATGGAGCCACTTTCGTCGGGGGTGTTGATCCAGCAACAATAGACGGAAATATTGAAAAATCATTGCAAACGGTGATGGAATTAGCTGTAGAAGCCGATGCGAATATCGATCTTCATATCCATGATCCCGGGCATCTTGGCATATTCACATTTAAACGATTGGCTGCCTTAACCGAGGAAGCGGGATGGCAAGGAAGAGTAACGATAAGCCATGCACTGGCACTTGCCGATGTCTCACTAGAAGAAGCTGGTGAGGTCGCAGAGCTGCTTGCCCACCACGGCATTTCCATTGCCTCATCGGTACCGATTGGAAAAACGATCCCTATTCCCCTTTTACATAAAAAAGGAGTAGACGTCTCACTTGGCGATGACAGTATCACCGATCATTGGTCTCCATTTGGAAAAGGGAACAGTTTGGAGAAAGCAGGTACGTTGGCGGAGCGTTTCAGGCTAAGTGATGAATTTTCGCTTGGACAAAGCTTGCGATATATTACCGGTGGAATCACAACCTTAGCTGAAGATGGGCAAAAGAATTGGCCTAAAGCGGGAGATAAAGCGGATTTTGTTCTTGTCGATGCCAGCTGTTCAGCAGAAGCCGTTGCACGGCGGGCGAACAGAAAAGCGGTTTTCTTTGAAGGAAATCTTGTTTCCGGCAAAATATAAATATAGAAGGGACCGATCTTATGAGTACTGCCTTTTGGCTGACAAATACAACATTAGAAACAGGCTACCAAAAACAAAATGGTGTCGTAACAGGTACGAATACGGCAAGTTTTCATCTGCTGATTGATGGCGGCAAAATTTCAAAAGTCATACATGCCGCTGAAACAATCGCGGATGATTTGCCGCAAAAAGATGCGAATGGCTTGCTGTTGCTTCCATCTTTCGTCGAAAAACATTGTCATTTGGATAAGACGCTGCTTGGTGACCGGTGGCGTTCAGTTACACCGGTAAAAAGTATATTTGAGCGCCTTGAAATCGAGAAGACAGTTTTGCCTTCTTTGGAAACGACAACACAGGCACGTGCGGAAAAGTTGCTTGCTCGTTATTTGGCAGCTGGTGTAACACATATACGGACGCATGTGGACATTTATCCGGAGGTTGGGCTGAACAATCTGGAAGAGGTTAAAAAAGCATTGCAGACATTTGAAGGGAAATTATCTTATGAAATCGTGGCATTCCCTCAACATGGACTATTGCGCTCGAATGCTAAAAACCTCGTTCGTGAAGCCCTTCAGCAAGGGGCTACTTATGTCGGCGGTGTAGATCCGGCTACGGTGGATGGCGACATCGAGGCTTCCCTGCAAGCGATGGTCGAACTGGCTGCCGAAACAAATGCAGGAATCGACTTGCATTTGCATGATGCAGATCATCTCGGTATCTTCACGATGAAAAGGTTGGCCGAGTTGACGAAAGAAGCCGGACTTCAAGGCAAGGTTGCCATTAGTCATGCATTTGGGCTCGGGGATATCCCTTCCGCTCAGGCAGAAAGCATGGCGGAGATCCTTGCTGATGCCGGCATTACGATCATTACGAGTGTGCCGATCAACCGAAAATTCCCGCCTGTTGGATTGCTCCACGACAAAGGGGTATCCGTTGCAGTTGGCTGTGACAATATATTTGATGTTTGGTCACCCTTCGGAAATGGGGACATTTTAGAACGGGCTGGCTGCTTAGCCCAAATTTCAGGATGGGTGGACGAACAATCCTTAGCCCAAACACTATCATTTATTACGGATGGCAAGACACCTCTTAATTATCAAGGAGAACAAGTGTGGCCCAATGCAGGGGATGAAGCCAGTATCGTGCTGGTTGATGCCTCATGCTCAGCAGAAGCAATTGCCAGAAGGTCGAAACGAGTGCTTACGATGTACAAAGGTGAGGTTACTTCAGGTTCGCTTGAGGATTTTTAAGAAAAAAATCTCCACCTTTATAGCTAAGGAAACAGCATGCATCCCGCCTGCATAGTGATCCGGATTTTACGTTTTCTTATGATACCGTGAAACCTGTCCGGATAGTTGTACGTAGTAACGGATAGGGGAGGAGGGGATCTCTTGAGAAAGTATGCATTGTTTCTGGTCATTTTTATCTTTGCATTTATCGGATTGCAAATTTTGTCAGGCATGCTGCTGACAATGTTCTACACACCCGACTCTCCGTGGGAAGCCGCGGCTGCTTTAGCTTCCGAAGTCGAGTTTGGCACTGTGAGCTTTGTTCCGCCGCTTGCAATCGCTTTGGCAGCATTGGGTTCAGCTTTCGGCATCACCAAGCTTATTGGCAAAAAGGCTGTGTAAACAAGAGGAAGGAAGGGAGGGGTTCCCTTCCTTTTTTTATTGTAAATAAGTTGAAAGTCCGCCTATTTTCCTAGTGTTTTGCTATAATATAACAGGAATTTCAAATTTCTAGTGTGCGAGTTGACCTGGAAAAGCACAGAGAGGCGGGGGACAGATTTGCAGACAGATGAACAAAGATACCGCATGCTCGTAGAGCAGGTAAGTGACTGGATATGGGAAGTCGATGAGAATGGGGTCTATACGTATGCCAGCCCGCGCATATATGACATATTAGGGTACTTGCCGTCTGAGGTAGTGGGGAAGACACCTTTTGACTTGATGGAGCCCGCAGAAGCAAAAAAGATCGCTGCCGTCTTCGCCTATCATGTGTCCAATAAACTGCCGTTCAACAGTCTGGAAAATATCAACTTGCACCGCGATGGACATGAAGTTATTTTAGAAACGAGCGGTTCTCCCATTATCGATGAAAACAGGAAATGTGTCGGCTATCGAGGGATAGACAGGGATATTACCGAAAGGAAAATGATTGAAAGAAAACAACGTCAGTTGCTTGAAATCATTGATGCATGCCCTGATTTTATTGCCACTTTCGATCTGGCTAACAATGGCACATATTATAACCCGGCTGCACGTAAAATGCTCGGAATTCAGGAACCTGATGCTGCCAGTGAAGAAGTGAAGGATAGATGGTTAACCACAAAGATCAAGGAAGAAGGAATTCCTTTTGCGATAAAGAATGGCCATTGGAAAGGAGAAACCTTTATTGTAAAAGAGGATGGGACAAACATCCCTGTGTCCCAAATCATCGTCTCGCATCAATCAGAAAATGGTGAGGTTGAATTTCTCTCCACTATCGCTCACGATATAACCGAACAAAAAGAGCTTGAGAAATTAATTTACGACCAGGCGCATTTTGATTCGCTGACGAACCTGCCGAACCGGAGACTGTTGCAGAAACGATGGGAACGGCTATCCGTGAGAGGAAAAGAATCAAGGAAAGCGGCTGTATTTTTCATGGATTTGGATAACTTTAAATCAATCAATGATACGCTCGGTCATGAGGTCGGCGATCAGTTGCTGAGAATGGTTGCTTCGCGTCTGCAGGCAGCTATAGAGGGAAACGATTTTGTCTGCCGCTATGGCGGCGACGAATTCATCATGATTTTTGAAGACATTCAGGAAGCAGCGATGGAAGCAAAAGCCGAAATGATGATTGCGTCTTTGCAAAATCCCTTTGAAATCGAACAGCATTCTCTCCATGTGACGGGAAGCTTGGGAATCAGCCTCTTCCCAGACGATGGCAGAGATTTGGAGACAATCGTCCAAAAGGCGGACAATGCGATGTACGAGATTAAGCGGAATGGAAAAAACAATTATCAAAGAGTTAAAAAGCAGTAACTTCCTAACTTCAAAACTGATTCCGCTGAGGATTCAGTTTTTTTGTGTGTTGCTGCCTTTGTAAATGGTTCTTCTTCATTTGTATTGTCGCGAATGTATTGTCGCGAAAAAATGGGCGTTAGCTATTCTTGATTTTTCTAAAAACATCTGGTAGTCTAAAGTTAATTCCGAGTAAAGTAATGCGAAAAGAGGGAATGACTTTGGGGAGAGAATTCAACGACCTGTTTGACCAGTGGGCCAACACGTATGATGGAACGATTTCGGGCCATGATTTTGAATATATGGATGTATTTGCACGGTATGAAGACATTTTGGCAGAGGTGGCAGACCGAGCATCCGGTTTTGTCATTGAATTTGGCGTCGGAACCGGCAATCTGACGAGCAAGCTTGTCAGCAAAGGAAGAGACGTCTATGCTGTAGAACCATCTAAAGGGATGAGGGAAAAGGCAAAGGAAAAGCTCCCTGATCTTAACCTGATTGACGGAGATTTTCTTCAGTTTCCCGATCCTCCGGCAAAGGCGGATGCAATCGTCAGCACGTATGCCTTTCATCATTTGACAGATGAAGAGAAAGATAGGGCGATTGGCCGTTTTCATGAAGTACTTAAGGAGAACGGGAGAGTGGTTTTTGCTGATACCGTGTTCTGGGATCGGGATGCCTATGAAGCAAAAATCAAAGAGTCCGAGGAAAAGGGATTCTTCCGGCTTGCTGAAGATTTAAAGAGTGAGTACTACACGACCATTCCGGTTCTGATCGAATTATTCGAGAAGAACGGTTTCCTAGTAAAATTTGAACAACAAAATGAGTTTGTCTGGCTAGTAGACGCAGTAAAAAAGGAGAGATAATCATGGCAGCAGAACAAAAAATGAATGTAGAAAGCTTTAATCTCGACCATACAAAAGTAGCAGCACCGTATGTCCGGCTTGCAGGTGTGAAAGAAGGGATCAACGGCGATGTTATCCGCAAATATGATATTCGTTTTTGCCAGCCAAACAAAGAGCATTTAGAAATGCCTGCTTTACACTCGCTTGAGCATATGATGGCAGAGTTCAGCCGCAATTACTCAGATAAAATTGTTGACATTGGGCCAATGGGCTGCCAAACGGGCTATTACATGGCGCTGATCAACCACGATGATTATAAAGAAGTACTCGATATTTTGGAAAAAACGCTGAATGACGTTCTGGAAGCGACTGAAGTGCCAGCCTGCAACGAAGTGCAATGCGGCTGGGCAGCAAGTCACAGCCTGGAAGGCGCAAAAGAAGCAGCAAGAAAAATGCTGGCAAAAAAAGATGAATGGACCCAAGTATTTGCCTGAAAAAGAGGGAGCAGCATGAAGTTCGCAAAAAACATTCAACAATTGATCGGTCATACTCCGTTGCTAGAATTGACCGCCTTTCCTCTGCCGGAAGGAGTCAGGCTGTTTGCTAAATTGGAATTTTTTAATCCCGGCGGCAGTGTAAAAGACAGACTCGGCCAATATTTGCTTGAACAGGCTTTTCGTTCAAGAAAATTGCAGAGGGGCGGCACGGTGATTGAGCCGACTGCCGGAAATACAGGCATCGGTTTGGCGCTTGCGGCGATTCACTACGGAGTGAAGGCTGTATTCGTCACACCGGAGAAATTCAGCAGGGAAAAGCAAATCTTGATGAAGGCACTCGGAGCAGAGGTGGTTAATACGCCGACAGAACTTGGGATGGAAGGCGCGATCAAAAAAGCTGAAGAACTGCTTCAAACAATTCCAGGTTCCTATTCTCCGGGGCAATTTCAAAATGAATGGAACCCTGCCACTTACTATGAAACGCTCGGTCCCGAACTTGAAGAGGCCATGGACGGACAGATTGATATATTTGTAGCGGGAGCGGGATCCGGAGGGACGTTTACCGGAACTGCCCGCTATTTAAAGGATCAAATCCCAGGCGTCCGCTGTGTCGTCGTTGAGCCTGAAGGCTCCATATTGAACGGCGGGGAGCCGGGAAGCCATCTGACAGAAGGAATCGGCATGGAATTCCTTCCGCCATTTATCGACACGGCATTGTTCGATGGAATTTATACGATATCCGATCGGGACGCATTCCATCATCTAAAGGAAGCGGCAAGGCTCGAAGGCCTATTGGTCGGGAGCTCTTCCGGAGCTGCGCTGGCTGCCGCGTTGAAGGAAGCGGAACAGGCACAGCCCGGAAGCAATATTGTCACCATTTTTCCTGATAGCAGCGAACGATATATAAGCAGCGGAATATATGACGAGGTGAAGCAAGGATGAAAAAGAAAACCCAATTGATACACGGCGGAATCAGCAGGGATCCATATACTGGTGCAGTATCAATGCCGATCTACCAGTCGAGCACATTTAAGCAGGACGGCGTCGGCAATTTCAAATATGAATATGCAAGAACAGGCAATCCGACGAGGGAAGCGCTGGAAAAGCTGATTGCGGATATCGAAGGCGGCGCCCGCGGGTTTGCGTTCGGATCCGGTATGGCTGCCATCACGGCGGTTGTCCAGCTTTTCTCATCTGGCGATCATCTGATTCTGACTGATGATGTATACGGCGGTACTTTCCGTGTTATGACGAAGGTTTTCAACCGTTTTGGCATAGATGTTTCCTTTATTGATACAACGGATCTGGAAGCGATCAAGGCGGAGATTCAACCTGAGACAAAGGCAATCTATGTTGAGACGCCGACGAATCCGCTTTTGAAAGTGACGGATATCAGGGCGGCCAGTGAGATTGCCAAAGAGAACGATTTGCTCTTCATCGTTGACAACACATTCAGCACGCCTTACTGGCAGAACCCGATTGCACTCGGTGCGGATATTGTCCTTCACAGTGCGACGAAGTATCTTGGCGGGCACAGTGATGTAGTGGCTGGTCTCGTTGTTACGGCAACAGAAGAACTCGGAGAGGACCTTCATTTTATCCAAAACTCCACCGGGGGGATATTGGGACCGCAGGACAGCTGGATTTTGATGAGGGGCATCAAAACGCTCGGTATCCGCATGGAGGAAATTGAGTCGAATACAAAAGCAATTGTAAAGATGCTCCAAGAAGAGGAAGCAGTCGGCAAGATTTTCTATCCGGGTCTCGCGAATCATCCCGGACATGAAATCCACCAATCCCAAGCTGGCGGATTTGGAGGCATGGTCTCCTTCACGGTAGAAAGTGAGGAAAAAGCGCGGGAAGTTGTGAAAAACGTCCGCTATTTCACATTGGCAGAAAGCCTCGGCGCTGTCGAAAGCCTAATCTCTATTCCTGCTCTAATGACCCATGCTTCGATTCCTCGGGAACGGAGACTGGAACTGGGCATTGAGGATGGACTTGTACGGATTTCAGTAGGGCTCGAAGATGCCGAAGACCTGGTCGATGATTTACGCTCAGCGTTGCATCAATAAGAAGACTCAAGAAGCTGCGGAAACGGAATTCCGCAGCTTCTTTGCGTCTCTCATGTATGGAGACAGCGAAAAGGTATACGGAAAATCCCCATCAGTATAGAATAGAACAGTTAGCATTTGATATGGAAAGGTGATAGGGATGTTAAGAGCATATACTTGGCTGATATTTTGTGTACTGGTGTGGGGAAGCAACTTTGTCTTTGGAAAGCTGCTAGTTCGGGATTTCTCCCCAGCGCTGTTAACATCACTTAGACTTCTGTTTATTGTTCTATTTTTGATTGGATTATCCGCTTGCAAAAAACAATTTAGGCGTGTGAACAAAACGGATTTGCTCGCACTGGTCTTCCTTGGGATCGTAGGGGTGTTTATCAACCAGTGGTCTTTCTTTGAAGGCCTCGAAACCGCTGATCCAACAACATCGGCATTGATATTGGCGACTACCCCGATCTTAACAGGTGTGTTGGCTGCGATTTTTTTGAAAGAAAAATTTACGATCCGTATGCTTTTGGGCTCTCTCGTCGAATCATCGGGATTTATTTTGTCGTAACAAAAGGGAATACCTCTTCTTTGCAGATTGATAAAGGCCTCCTGTGGATTGTTGTCACAATGGTGACGTTTGCGATCATGATTATCATGACGAGGCTGCTTGCCAGCCGGATTGACCCCCATACGATTACGCTCTACTCAAATGTAGTCGGCTTGATCGTGTCACTTCCTTTCGTCTTGTTACTGGACAACCCTCTAAAAGTGAGCTCCAAACTGCCGGATTGGTTATTTTTGATTGGAACTGCAATCGTTGTACATGGCATCGCCACGTTGATTTGGAATAAGAACATTGGACATGTTGACGCATCAAAAGCTTCCATTTTATCGAATCTGGAACCTTTTGTCGCCATGGTCATGGGACTCCTTTTGTTGTCCAAACCGATAACTGGCGCTGAGATTTTTGGATCGCTGTTCATCGTAGGAGGAGTTTTGTTGTCTACTTATCAGAGACGAAAATTGAGAAGCCGGTCGGATGGGGCATAGGAGAATCCTTTTTAGGAAATAAGAACAATTGGTGAAGCTGCAGCGGAAATTCCGTTGCAGCTTCTTTCTCTATAGAAGCTGTCTGCGTCCTCATGTGGTACACTTTGGTTGAGAAAACCAATTACAGAGGTGTCATACAATGAAAACGGTATTGGTCGTTGGCGGAGGGATCACAGGTTTGTCCGCCGCTTATGAATTGGATAAATGGAAAAAGGAAACAAATGCGGATATCCGGTTAGTTTTGGCTGAGGCCGGGCAAGAACTTGGAGGAAAAATTTCAACTGCAGCGGATGAAGAATTCATTATGGAAACTGGCGCCGATTCAATCGTTACCAGGAAAATCGATCAGGGGCTGATCGATGAACTCGGCATCGGCGAGGAAGTGGTGTATAACGCAACGGGCCAATCCTTCATCTATGTTGACGGTGAACTGAAATCCATCCCGGCTGACTCCGTGTTCGGCATTCCGGCGGGCGTGAAGTCGCTTGCGGAAAGCACATTGGTGTCCGCAGAGGGAAAGGTAGCGGCACTTAAAGACCTATATACAGAGAATGACCGGTTTACGGAAAAAGATTCAATCGGATCTTTCCTTGAATATTTTCTCGGTAAAGAACTGGTGGAAAAACAAATCTCCCCTGTTCTGTCTGGTGTTTATTCGGGAAAGCTCAGCGACTTGACGATCGCTTCTACTCTGCCGGCCGTTCTGCAGTATAAGGAGAAATACGGAAGCATCATGAAAGGGTTCGAGGAGAATCTGTCATCTTACCAAAATGCGGCCGGGAAGAAATTCCTCTCTTTTGAGAAGGGTCTGCAAACCCTGATCCATGCTTACGAAAATAAGCTGAATGACACAGAGGTATTGAAGGATCACCGAGTAGAGAAGATTGAGAAAACCAGCAGCTCCTACAATGTCACGTTCCAGAATGGGGAAAGGCTCGAAGCAGACGCCATCATTTTGAGCGTGCCCCATACTGCAGTAATCGGCTTGCTCGGAGACGAGGAAGTTGACCGTGTGCTGTCCCAGCTCAGAACGAGCTCGCTGATCAGTGCCTATGTTGGCTTCTCAGTGCCTGATAACATATTGCCGGCGGACGGCACAGGTTTCATTGCGGCGAATCAGCATGAACTCTCCTGCAATGCGTGCACATGGACAAGCCGTAAGTGGGAGCATACATCAAAGAACAACCAGCTGCTCGTCAGGCTTTTTTACAAAAGTGCCCATCCGAAATTCCCTGAACTGCGGGAAATGAAGGAAGAGGAATTATTAGAGGTCGCTTTGGAGGATATCCGGAAAGCGCTCGGGATCACGGCGGAACCCGAGTCTCACGTGATCACCAAATGGACTGACAATATGCCGAACTACCAAATCACACATCCGCAAACTGTTGCTGATTTGGAAGCCATCCTGGACCGGGATTACCCTGGCATTCTTCTCGCCGGCTGTTCTTACTATGGGGTCGGCATTCCGGATTGTATGGAAAACGGAAAGAAACAGGCAGAGCGCATCATTCAAGAACTTTCCTGAGTAGGTTGTGTTATCGTGCCCGTATCTAGAAAGCGGTTTAACTACCATTCAACAAAAAAAGGATGCGAACTCATAATTGAGCTTGCATCCTTTTTTGCAAAGCAAATGTAAGTGAGGAATGATGAATCCTAAACCATAATATAAAAAAAGCCTGAATCCACGATTGCTTGGCCATCGTAAATTCAGGCTTTATCTTTCAGCTGCTAATCAATACACCCGGTCGCCGTTAAAGATGGAATTCTTAACGACCACATAATCAACTGTCCGGATCGCATCCAATTTATCGCCGCCTGCATATGAAATGGAAGACTGCAGGTCTTGTTCCATTTCAGTAAGCGTGTCTTGGAGTGCGCCTTTATGCTCGACATACATTTTCTTGCCCTCAACGTTCCGCTTTTCCCCTTTTTGGAACTCAGAAGCAGAACCGAAGTATTCTTTAAAGATTTTGCCATCCTTAACGACTGTTTCGCCAGGAGACTCGTCATGGCCGGCAAACAAAGAGCCGATCATGACCATTGATGCGCCGAAACGGACAGATTTAGCGATATCGCCGTGGGTACGGATTCCTCCGTCAGCGATGATCGGTTTAGTGGCTGCTTTTGCGCACCAGCGAAGTGCCGCCAATTGCCAGCCGCCTGTTCCAAAACCGGTCTTGATTTTCGTTATGCACACCTTACCTGGCCCGATTCCAACCTTTGTCGCATCGGCTCCGGCATGCTCCAGCTCACGTACGGCTTCAGGAGTCCCGACATTGCCGGCAATAACAAAGCTTTCCGGCAGCCATTTTTTCACATGCTGGATCATTGCGATCACTGAATTGGAGTGACCGTGGGCGACATCAATCGTAATATATTCTGGAACGAGCTTTGCCTCGGCCAGTTCTTCAATGAAAGTATATTCCTCGGTCTTCGTTCCTACACTGATGGACGCGAATAGCCCACGTGCTTGCATATCTTTAACAAAGTCCACGCGCAGCTCTGGTTGGAAACGGTGCATGATGTAGAAATACCCGTTTTCAGCGAGATAAATGGCCATCTTTTCATCAATAATCGTCTGCATATTTGCAGGAACTACAGGAAGCTTGAATGTACGTCCGCCGAACTTGACAGTCGTATCACATTCGGAACGGCTATCAACGACACATTTTGCAGGAATCAATTGAATATCTTCATAATCAAATACATTTTCCATGATGAACACCTCTAAATACGAATATTATTATTTAATCTTAATTTTATTGTTCGCTTTACGTTTATTAATGTACTAGATTCAAAGTGAAATGTCAAAATTTTTTTATGAAATTTATATTTAGCCAATTGGTTGACGAAATGATGAATGTTATTGAGTGGATATGAGTGTTTATGGATGTTTTTGATTGAAAGTTACTGTTTTTCGGCGTAAAATGAGTAAAAGAAAAGAAGAAGTGAATGAGGTGGGACGATTGCTCACAGAAGAAAGACATCAAATCATCTTGCAGCTGCTCCAAGAGAAACAAGTATGCAAACTGCAGGATTTTATCGATGCGACAGGGTCTTCGGAATCTACAGTCCGGAGAGATCTTAGCCAGTTGGAGGAAGAAAAAAAATTAGTCCGAGTTCATGGCGGCGCCTCTCTATTAAAGCAAAAACGCGCGGAAGCAAGCATGGTGGAAAAGTCTGTGAAACATAGAGAAGAAAAGAAGCGGATTGCATCCTTTGCAGCAAGTCTCGTTCAAAAAGGGGATTGTATCTATCTTGATGCCGGCACGACCACTCTTGCAATGGTTCCATTTCTGCGAGGGAAGGAAATCACCGTGGTAACAAATGCTGTCAATCATTCGCTTGCCTTAATGGAGGCAGGGATTCCGACATTTTTATCTGGCGGGTACCTGAAAGCGAATACAGGTGCGTTGATCGGACAGGGAGCACTTCAGGGCATCAGCCGGTACAACTTTGATAAATGTTTCATTGGGTCAAACGGCATCCATCCATCTGCCGGTTTTACTACTCCCGATCCGGAAGAGGCGCTGATCAAACGGACAGCAATGGATCGGTCTCTGGAATGCTATGTAATGGCGGATGCTTCGAAGTTTATGGAAGTCACTTTTACCCAAATCGCGGAAGCGGATAAAGGGATTGTTCTTACAAATAGGATCGAAGATGAGTTGCGCAGCATGTTCGATGGAAAAACAACAATCAAGGAAGTGGAATGATGATTTATACAGTGACATTTAATCCGGCAATCGATTATATCGTCCATCTGGACCATTTGCAGCCAGGCGGCTTGAATCGCTCAAATGCGACCGCAACGTTTGCTGGCGGAAAGGGAATTAACGTATCGAGAGTGCTGAACAGGCTGGGTGCTGAAACAACAGCTTTAGGCTTTTTAGGCGGCTTCACCGGAGAATTTATCAAAAAAGAGCTGGATAGGGATGGGATTGCCCATCATTTCATCCAAGTTGCCGAGGATACAAGAATCAATGTAAAAATCAAGGCAGAAGAAGAAACCGAAATTAATGGGCAAGGTCCGGTCATCAACAGGGAAGCGAGGGAAGAATTCGCAAGATGCATAGAGAGACTCCTGCCGGGGGATATTTTGCTTCTGGCTGGAAGCGCCCTTTCCTCGTTGCCGCTTGAGTTTTACCAAACCATCCTTACCATGGCTTCTGATCGAGGTGCGAAGACGGTAGTGGATACGAGCGGCCCTTTGCTCGGTTTGCTGGCAGGGCAAAAGCCGTTTTTGATGAAGCCAAATCATCATGAGCTCGGGGAATTGTTCGGGGAGAAGGTCAAATCAATCGATCAAGCGGCAGAAATGGCGAAACGGCTGACCGGGCTAGGGGTTAAAAATGTGATTGTTTCGATGGCCGCGGAGGGAGCTCTATTCGTAAATGCGGATGTTGTGCTTTTTGCTGCCCCTCCAAAAGGACAGGTCGTCAATTCTGTTGGAGCGGGAGATTCGATGGTAGCCGGTTTCCTCGCCGGATACTCAGCGGGAGAGTCGAGAGAAGCAGCTTTCCGCTATAGCGTCGCTGCAGGCAGTGCGACTGCATTTTCTGAGGATTTATGCACAAGGGATGCGGTGGAGAAGCTTCTTCCTGATGTCAAAGTGGAACGGATCGTATAGGAGGAGAATTCATGAAAATAACAGATTTGCTGACAAAAGAGACAATGATTCTTAAGTTGCACTCCGATTCAAAAGCGGCTGTGATTGACGAGCTTTCCGGCCAATTGGACAAAGCAGGCAAGTTGAATGATGTGGCGTTATATAGAGAGGCAATTTTAGCAAGGGAGAAACAGAGCACGACAGGTATCGGCGAAGGGATCGCCATTCCCCATGCAAAGACAGCGGCGGTAAAAACACCGGCGATTGCTTTTGGGCGCTCAAAGACAGGGATTGATTACGAGGCATTGGATAGACAGCCAAGCCATTTGTTTTTCATGATTGCTGCGCCTGAAGGAGCGAATGATACTCATCTGGAGACCTTGGCAAAACTGTCCTCCCTGCTAATGGATCCGTCCTTCCGCGGGAAATTGGAAGAAGCAGAAACAGAAGATGAAGTGATTGCCGCAATAAATGAAGCGGAGCAGCAAGGGGATGAGGAAGTAGAAGCAAATAAACCGATCGGAAATGCGAAGGTATTGGCAGTGACTGCCTGTCCAACGGGGATTGCCCATACGTATATGGCCGCCGATGCCCTGAAAACGAAAGCGAAAGAAATGGGTGTCGACATAAAGGTTGAAACGAATGGATCAGGCGGAGTCAAAAATGGCCTGACAGCTCAGGAAATCGAGGAAGCGAGCGCCATTATCGTGGCAGCGGACAAGCAGGTGGAAATGAACCGGTTTGCCGGAAAACATGTAATCCAAGTGCCGGTCGCCCAAGGCATCCGCAACCCTGAGCAATTGATCAATCGGGCGCTCCGGCAAGATGCTCCGATTTTTAAGGGGAATGGCCAAAGTGAAGGTTCAAAAGAAGAGAAAAGCGGAGGGGTTGTCGGCGGATTTTATAAGCATTTGATGAATGGCGTGTCCAATATGCTTCCGTTTGTCGTCGGAGGCGGTATTTTAATCGCCATTTCATTCTTTTTCGGCATCCACGCCTCAGATCCGGCAGACCCAAGTTACAATCCAATTGCAAAGGCGCTGAATGATATTGGCGGCGGGAATGCTTTTACGCTGATGATTCCGGTTCTCGCCGGATTTATCGCCATGAGTATCGCAGACCGCCCGGGATTTGCCCCTGGTATGGTCGGCGGGTTGATTGCGTTCAACGGTGAAGCCGGATTCCTCGGCGGCTTGATTGCGGGATTTCTCGCCGGCTATGCCGTACTAGGCATCAAGCGGGCATTCCGATCTTTGCCAGCCTCGTTAGAAGGGCTGAAGCCAGTGCTGATCTACCCTCTGCTTGGCATCCTGATTACAGGTTTGATCATGATGTTCGGCGTAATAGGACCAGTCAAAGCATTGAATGAAGCTATCGTCCATTTTCTATCCGATCTTGGCACCGGGAATCTCGTCTTGTTCGGTCTTTTGCTTGGCGGCATGATGGCAATCGACATGGGAGGGCCAATCAATAAGGCGGCTTTCACGTTCGGTATTGCCATGATCGAAGCCGGCAATTTCGCACCGCATGCAGCGATCATGGCCGGAGGTATGGTTCCTCCGCTCGGCCTTGCGCTCGCGACGACACTCTTTAAGAAGAAGTTTACGAAGCAGGAGCGGGATGCAGGAAAAACATGCTATGTGATGGGTCTTTCCTTCATTACTGAAGGCGCCATCCCCTTTGCAGCGGCAGACCCTGGCCGGGTCATCCCTGCTGCGGTGGCAGGTTCTGCGGTTGCCGGTGCATTATCGATGGCATTCGGCATCGGCTTGCCGGCGCCGCACGGCGGTATCTTCGTATTCCCGGTAGTCCAAGGCAGCCCATTCCTTTACTTGCTTGCTGTTGTGATCGGTGCCATCGTCACCGCTCTCATTGCCGGCCTTTTGAAAAAGGAAGTTTGATATCTCGAAAAGAAGCGAAAGGAATTTCGCTTCTTTTTTTATTAATTTCTTGAAATGGTATACTTGGGGAAAACGTTCCAGCATCAGATTTTCAGAAGGAGATTCGGGGTATGGAGAAACAAGGGAACAATACATAGAGTGAAGGAGAGTGCTGTCTTTTATGAAACTAGCATTTATTTCAGACATTCACGGGAATGCTGTTGCACTTGAGGCCGTGCTGGATGATATCCAAAAGAAGAACATCAACTCGGTATATGTTCTTGGCGACATCGCATTCAGAGGTCCGGAGCCGAAAAAATGCATTCAGCTTGTCCAATCACTGAACACTGGCGTGATCAAGGGGAATGCTGACGAATGGGTTGTACGCGGAATTCATCGAGGGGAAGTGCCTGATGGGGCACTGGAAATCATGAATCAGGAGAGGGATTGGATTGCGTCAAAGCTGGACGAAGAGGATACAGGCTATTTGGAAGGGTTGCCGAAAGAAATGAAACTTGAGCTTGACGGACTATCCATTCATGCTTTCCATGCAACACCTGATAGTTTGTTTGAGGTTGTTCCTCCGAGTGCGGAGGATACCGTCCTGGAAACGAAGCTGATGAAAACGCCGGCCGACTTGTATATTTACGCTCATATTCACAAACCATATATCAAATTCCTGAATGGGAAAGTCGTTATGAATATTGGTAGTGTAGGCCTGCCGTTTGACGGGCTGAGGAAAGCATCCTACGGGATCGTCGAGTGCCATGAAGGAAGATTGAGAACCTCGATTGAGCGGGTTCCATACGATTATGAGGAAGTGATCGGGCAATATAAGGATCTGCAATATCCGAATGAAAAGATGGCTGACGTGATCCGTGATGCAAAAATATGATCCGGAATCTTTCTTGGGAAAGGACAAACATGGTATAATTGTTCAGTTGTCTTATTTTTGCTTTCAGAGAGCAAAATAGGCCAGACGACAATTTATTATTGGAGGTATTGCCGTAATGGCACAAACTCATAATCCGGCGCAACAATCGCACCAAAAAAAGATTCTTGTGCCGGTTATTATATTTGCGATCGTGGCAATTGCCGGACTTGCGTATGTGAAGTGGATCCCTTACTACGGAAAGTCGATGCTTGCCGCAAATACTCATTCGATTGGCGACTCGATTTTGGGGGATCCGGCAAATCAGGCAGCTTCATGGGCGGGTGCGTGGAGCTATGCCGTCACCTATTTCCAATCTGTCTGGAAAGCGGCGGTCCTGGGCATTATCCTTGGCTCGCTCATTCAAGTTCTTTTGCCTGCCAATTGGTTAATGAAAGTTCTCGGGAAGACGAATTTCGGAAGCACGGCAGTCGCAGGCCTCGCCTCTCTTCCAGGCATGATGTGCACTTGCTGTGCAGCTCCGGTAGCAGCCGGTCTCAGGAAGAAACAAGCATCTGTCGGGGCAAGCCTGGCGTTTTGGCTCGGCAACCCGACGCTGAATCCGGCAGCTCTTATCTTCATGACGTTTGTACTGTCTTGGAAATTTACGCTGCTCCGGCTTGTGTTTGGTATTGCCCTGACATTTGGGGTCAGCTATTTGGCCAACCGGCTTGTCCCGGCAACGGAGAAGGTGGATATGGACCAAGTGCTGAAAGACGCAGAGGAGGAAGAAAAAGGGCCGCTCTTCACCCGCTGGTTGAAAAGCCTTGGAAGCATGACGCTCTATATTGTACCTGCCTATTTCCTTTCGGTGCTCTTGATGGGCGCGGTCCGTGTCTGGCTGTTCCCGCATGTCAGTGAGGCGGCATCCAATTCATTGCTGACAATCATTCTTTTCTCGCTTGCCGGCATGCTGTTCGTTATTCCAACAGCTGCAGAAATACCGATCATCCAGACCTTTATGTCCTTCGGGCTTGGAGGCGGTCCTGCCGCAGCGCTGCTGATTACCCTTCCTGCCATCAGCCTGCCGTCGTTGTTGCTTGTCGCCCGTTCTTTCCCGCGGAAAGTTCTCTGGTTTACAGCCGCTTCGGTTGTGGTGCTTGGCATCGTCAGCGGCATGATAGGAAAGTTTCTTTTATAATGAAGAAAAGCTGTCCGTTTGCGGGCAGCTTTTTGTCTATAAAGTCTATCAGTGTTCTCTTACAGTAATGGCTGGGGAGAAGGAGACAGTCCTGCAGTCCTCAATGTCTTCGTTCTTCAATAAGCCGAGTTCTATGGCAGAGGCAATCTTAATAGGATTCGGCTTTTTCACCGTCTCGATCAGTTCTTCAAGCTGCAGTTTTTCCAGACGGTGAACGGCCTCCTCTGTAAAACCTTCTGACCTTCGGATTTGCCGCTGCACGCTCCAGCCTGCAATTTTCAGCTCGCCTTTTTGCTGCATGCCGAATGTCTCATCAAAAAAATCGTGAAATTGAAGCTTCAACTCATTTAATTTCCTGTCAATCTCCTTTTTCTGTTTTGTCAGCTGATGGTAAGTTTCAAGCATCTCACCTGTAATCTGTATAGCTTGTCTTTTGGCCATGCCACTCTTCCTCCCAATAACGTTATTCGCTCAAACATATGGAGAGGAAATGCTTTCTATGCCTCTTTTTGTTCAAGAACCTTATGGTAAAAAATAGAAAACAGCTTGAAAAACGGTTATGGATGCAATATGATGAAAGCAAAAGCAGTAATTTCGTGTTAGCAGTCGGTAATTTCTTCACCGATTTATTCTTTAAGGAATTGCGAATACATTTAGGGGATGGCATCATGCATGCTGTGATTCAGTCCAGCTTATCCAATATAGCGATCATTTTTTTGATGCATTTATGCATTGAAGTGTTGATCAGTAAGCGGGGAAAACTGCCCCGTTTTGTCTTTTTTACGGGGATGGTAGGAATTGTTACGCTAGCCGTAGGGGCAATGTTTTATCTGCCAATCCATTATGGAGGCTATTCTGTCGATTTGCGGGCCATCCCGCTTCTCTTTTTCTCATTTATGTGGGGGTGGAGATACGTTCTTCCCGCCCTTGCCTTGTCGAGTATTTGGAGTTTGAGCATCGGAGGCGTGGAAGCCATTTATCCAGTCGTTTTTGGAATGGTTCTTCCAGTCGCCGTGACACTCGTATTTTGCACACGCTACAAAAGGAAGATCGGATCATTTTCCCTCTTCCTCCTAATCCTTTTTACTTGGGTCGTGTCCGATTTTCCTTTCCTGTTAAGCGGAATCGCCAGCGGACCAAAAGGCCTGTTTTTCTTGCGTCTTGTTCTGTTCCAGCTCACTTCTTATATCCTTTATTTCTTTATTCGGGCTTCTGCAGGCGAAAACAAATTGAAGGAACAGCTCCGTTACTTTGCGGAACGCGATCCTCTCACCGGTCTGCTGAACATTAGAACATTCGGAATGAAGATACTTGATGCCAAGCAAAAGGATAAGCGAATGTTTATCTCCATGATTGATATTGACCATTTCAAACAGATCAATGATACATTTGGGCACTTACAAGGTGATGCGATATTAAGGAGTGTAGCCGGTGAACTTAGCTGCCTTGTTTCAGAACTGAGCAATGAGGCAGAGTTAGGGAGATATGGCGGTGAAGAATTCATTTTGTACATGCCGGCAGAAACGGAAGCGGTTATGAAAGTTGCAGCTGAACGGCTTCGGGACGCTCTGGAAAGAAAACAATTTTTCGCAGAGGGTACCAGGCAAAAGGAGAGGGTTCTTCTGACGATTTCAATCGGGATCGCCGAAATGAGGAACACCGACCAGTTTTACGAGGCTGTTGAATTGGCGGATCATTCTCTGTATAAATCAAAAAATAGCGGCCGTAATCAAATCCATTTTGCCGGGTCTACTTCATAGCGGTAAGGTAGCACGGATCACCAATGAGGCGATCCGTGTTTTTTTCGTTTGCGTTCCATACAGCCAATGGTTTGACAAGAAAATCCATGTGACATACGATTAATCATAGCTGAAGAGTCGGAATAAATTTCCTTGGGAGTGGATAGGATGCTTGAACTATTTACCAAGACAGAGCGCCAGAGAAATTGGCTGGATAAACTCGAAAAGAAAAAAGCGCGAATTGCCGATAAAGCTGTACAAGTGGATGAAGAAGCCTCTTTTCCATTTGAAGCATTTGAGGAATTGAAGAAGATAGGATACACGGCGTTCACATTGCCAGAATCTTACGGCGGGGGAGGGGCTGGAGTATATGATCTTCTTCTCGTGCAGGAGACACTCGCAAGCTATGATGCGAACGCGGCTCTGTCGATCGGCTGGCACATGAGTGTTGTCGGCGAAATTTATGAGAGGAAGCGATGGACAGAGGATCAGCTCGCCGCCTTTGCGAAAAAGGTGCTTGATGGTGCAATCGTCAATCGGTCTGTTACAGAAGCAGAAACAGGGAGCCCGACAAGAGGCGGCCGGCCGCAAACGACTGCCAAGAAACGGGACGGAAAATACGTGCTTAACGGCAGAAAGACATTCACGACTGCGTCTCCAGTCCTCACTGATATCCTCGTCTCTGCTTGGATAGAAGAGGACGAGACAATCGGTTTCTTTTTGACGCCCCGGGATACGAAGGGGATGGATATAGAGGAAACATGGGATGTTCTGTCAATGAGAGGAACAGGAAGCCATGATCTTGTACTGAAGGATGTGGTTGTCGACGCTTCCCAGCTTGTGGAGATAGGAATGGATCGAAGCGGTTCGCTGAATGGCTGGATGCTCCATATTCCCGCCTGCTACCTTGGTATCGCACAGGCAGCAAGAGATTACGCGATTGATTTTGCCAATCAGCATTCTCCGAACAGTATCAAGGGAACAATCAGCCAATTGCCGAATGTCCAGCAGCAGCTTGGGGAGATCGACTTGGAACTCATCAAGGCAAGGCATGTTTTGTACAGCATTGCCGAGGCGTACGATGATCCCATGAGGCGGCCATATATGGAAAATGAACTGTCGGTTGCCAAGCATGCTGTTACAAATGCTGCTCTTACTGTAGTCGATAAGGCGATGCGGGTTGTCGGAGCGAAAAGCCTGCAGCGGAGTAATCCACTGCAGCGATACTACCGAGATGTACGTGCAGGATTGCATAATCCCCCAATGGATGACATGACCATTAAAAAGCTCGCCCTTTCTGCCATCAAAGCAAAGGAAGATTGATCATTTATTCTTTACGGCAGGGGAGCACAAAGACAATTTTTCGCCATAACTTCGGAGAAAAACGGATAAAAAACGACTGGAAAAGGTATTGGAAACGCCTTTTTCAGTCGTTTTTCTTATTGTCAATGGAAAATTTGTTACACCGTTACAGGTAAAAATTTCATGTAAAAAAGCCGCCTATCTTCTATCGAAAATTTGTAACATATTTCACAAACTTTCCGGTCCTTTTGGTATAGAATAGAAGGAGTATTGCTCACTATTTCACGAACTAGGAGGATGTAATATGGAAGAGGTTATCTTGTCCCGTATCCAGTTCGCATCGACAACGCTGTTTCACTTTATTTTCGTACCGTTATCGATCGGCCTGGCTTTCATCATAGCGATTATGCAGACAATGTATTTGATTAAAAAAGATGACATCTATAAAAAGATGACGAAATTCTGGGGTACCTTTTTCCTCATCAACTTCGCTGTCGGCGTTGTAACAGGAATCATCCAGGAATTCCAATTCGGAATGAATTGGTCGGCCTATTCCCGGTTCGTTGGAGACGTATTTGGGGCGCCGCTTGCGATTGAGGCACTGCTTGCTTTCTTTATGGAGTCGACTTTTATTGGCCTTTGGATCTTTGGCTGGGATCGGATACCGAAGAAACTGCATCTCGCGAGCATCTGGCTCGTTTCCATCGGAACCATCCTTTCAGCATTTTGGATTCTGGCAGCAAACTCGTTCATGCAAAATCCGGTCGGTTATGTAATCCGGAACGGCCGTGCGGAGATGACTGATATCGTAGCTCTCCTGACAAATCCGAAACTGTGGGTTGCTTTCCCGCATACAATTGCCGGAAGTTTTGCAACAGGTGCCTTTTTCATTATAGGGGTCAGTGCATGGGGCCTTCTGAGAAAGAAAGATATCGATTTCTACAAACGTTCTATGACCGTTTCACTCGTCGTTGGCTTGGCAGCGGGTCTCGGTCTTGCCTTTTCAGGCCATGCCCAAGCAACCTATCTGATGGGCGCACAGCCAATGAAAATGGCTGCGGCTGAAGCGCTGTGGGAAGATAGCGGCGATCCGGCAGCATGGACCGTTATTGCGAATATCGACACTGAAAATCACAAAAGTACTTCAAGAATTGAAGTTCCATATTTGCTCAGTTACCTTGCTTATGGTCAATTCCATGGAAAAGTCGAAGGGATGGACACCCTTCAGAAAAAAATGGAGGCTATCCACGGACCTGGAAACTACATCCCGCCGGTAAAAACAACGTTCTGGAGCTTCCGGATCATGGCGGGAACGGGTGGCGTGCTGATTGTACTCAGCGCTCTTGGCCTATTCCTGATGTGGAGGAAAAAAATAACAGCGAGCGCTCTTTATCTCAAGCTGCTCGTATTTGCGATATTCTTGCCGTTCATCGGCAACTCTTTTGGCTGGATCATGTCTGAGATGGGACGCCAGCCTTGGGTAGTAAACGGATTAATGAGAACAGCGGACGGGGTCTCCCCTAACGTTAGCGCCGGACAGATCCTCTTCTCGCTGATCTCCTTCTCGCTCATTTATACTTTGCTTGCTGTTGCGATGGTGTACCTGTTTGTCCGTGTAATCAAACAGGGGCCGCACGAAAAGCCAAAAGAGGATGTTTCTGCAACAGATCCTTTTGGAACAGGAGGAATGAAACATGCAGCTCAGTGAATTATGGTTTGTTTTGGTAGGCGTCCTGTTTGTCGGTTTTGTTTTCCTGGAGGGATTCGATTTCGGCGTTGGGATGAGCACGAAGTTCCTTGCGCGCAATGATATTGAAAAAAGGGTGCTGATCAACACGATCGGCCCCTTCTGGGATGCCAATGAAGTGTGGCTGATCACGGCAGGCGGTGCCATGTTTGCCGCCTTCCCGCATTGGTATGCGACACTATTCAGCGGCTATTATATCCCGTTTGTCGTCCTGCTTCTCGCTTTGATCGCAAGAGGGGTTGCCTTCGAGTTCAGGGGAAAAGTAAACACTCCTGCATGGACGAAAACATGGGACTGGTCCATTCTGCTTGGCAGTATTCTCCCTCCGTTCTTGCTGGGCGTCCTGTTTACAAGTTTGATCAAAGGGCTTCCGATTGACGGAGATATGAACATGCATGCCGGCTTTACGGACATCGTCAATGTGTATACTGTGCTTGGCGGTATCGCTTTTGTCCTGCTTTCCTACTTGCATGGCTTGATGTTCATTTCATTGAAGACGGAAGGCGATTTGCGGGAGCGGGCACGGAAAGCGGCTTTGAAGGTCTATATCGCTACCGGTATAGTTGTTGTTCTTTTTACGGTATTGACTGCAGTCTATACAGATGCTTTTTCGGCAAAAGGGGAAATTCTGCTGCCGATGTATGGAGTGTCGATCATTTTGTATCTGCTGCTGTTCCCGCTGCTCCGTAAAGGGAAGGAAGGGTTCAGTTTTGCTGCGACAGGCTTGATACTGATTATCATTATGTCATCGTTTTTCATTACCCTGTTTCCGAACGTCATGATCAGCTCAACGGAGGCGGCGAATAATTTGACGGTTTACAATGCCTCGTCAGGGGAATACTCTTTGAAACTCATGACAATCGTTGCAGCGATCATGATACCGATCGTGCTTGCTTATACAATATGGAGCTACTATATTTTCCGCAAACGAGTATCACATAAGGAGCATATGGAATACTGATGATGGACAAACATCTTTTACGCTACCCGGGAAGCAGAAAGGCTTTATTACTGATCGGATTTATGACTGTGCTTCAGGCAGCCGCGATCATTTTCCAGGCGCTGTATTTATCAAAAGCAATTGTGAACATGGTGGAAGGGACTGCTTGGTCAGCAGTCCTTTCGGCGTTTGCCATTTTTTTCGCAGCATTTGTTGTGCGCCACTTTTTGCAATGGTGCAAAGAGAGGATTGCGTACCGGTTTGCCGATGAGACGTCGGCCCGGCTTCAAGACGAGCTTGTCGAGAAAGTATTCTCACTTGGCCCAAGGGTGATCGGCAGCCATGGAACAGGGAATTTAGTATCACTAGCGCTTGAGGGGGTACCGAAGTTCAGAAAATACTTGGAGCTGTTTATTCCGCGGGCAGCAGCGTCCTTTGCGATACCTGCAATTTTGCTCCTCTATATTTTTATTACGGATACCTCCTCTGGCGTCATCCTTGCAATCGTGATGCCGGTAATGATTGTTTTTCTTATTTTGCTTGGCTTTGCTGCGCAAAAGCAGGCAGATGCCCAGTGGGAGACATATCGATTGCTTTCTAGGCATTTCGTTGATTCTCTCCGCGGTCTTGTCACATTGAAATATTTGGGTCGGAGCAAGGGACACAAGGATGCAATTGAAACCGTCAGCGAAAAATACCGGATCGCAACGAATCGGTCGCTTCGTGTTGCCTTTCTTTCGACTTTTTCGCTTGATTTCTTTTCGAGCCTATCGGTGGCGGTTGTGGCCGTAGAATTGGGACTGCGCCTGATCAATGGGAATATCGGGCTTGAGTCGGCACTTGCCATCCTTATTCTGGCTCCTGAATATTTTCTGCCTGTGCGCGAACTCGGCAATGATTATCATGCGACTATGGACGGGAAAGACGCGAGTGACCAGATTCATGCCCTCCTGGAAACAGAGGCCGCTCCGCAAAACAAAAACCTTACTATGCAGCCGTGGAATGAGGAAAGTGCGCTTGCGGTTACCGGCTTGGTCAAGCGGTCTGCGGAAGAAGAACGGGATTTGCTCCGGGACATCACTTTTTCCGTTACAGGTTTAAAAAAGATCGGCATTGTCGGCCTATCCGGAGCTGGAAAATCAACGCTGATCGACCTGCTGTCAGGCTTCACGGTTCCAGAATCCGGGCAAATTTTAATAAATGGCAAGGAATCTGCTTTTGCACAGCCGGGCTGGCAAGAGCAGGTGACCTATATTCCGCAGCACCCGTATATTTTCT
This sequence comes from Lederbergia sp. B243.17, assembly GCF_057657925.1. Lineage (NCBI taxonomy): Bacteria > Bacillati > Bacillota > Bacilli > Caryophanales > Bacillaceae > Lederbergia > Lederbergia sp. B243.17. The sequence continues at coordinate 10,349 of NZ_JBWBKF010000049.1, read as the reverse complement.
CGGCGACTGTTGCTGAGAATATCGCTTTTTACGAACCGGAGGCAACGAGAGAAAAGATTACGGAAGCTGCAAAACTCGCGGGCCTGACGGAACTGATCAGTCGCTTTCCTGCAGGCCTCGATGAAAGGATTGGGCAGGGGGGACGCAGCATAAGCGGGGGAGAGGAGCAGCGGATTGCGCTTGCCCGTGCTCTATTGAATCCCCGGCCGGTTATGCTTTTTGACGAACCGACCGCCCATTTGGATATTGAGACAGAACATGAAATTAAAAAGCTGGTCTTGCCGTTTCTTGAGGAAAAGCTTGTCTTTTTCGCTACGCACAGGCTTCACTGGATGAAAGAGATGGACCTGATTCTTGTCCTTGATCAAGGCAGGATTGTTGAAATGGGAACAGGTGCAGAGCTTGAAAGCAAAAAGGGTGCGTATTGGAATCTGATTCGCGCACAGCAAGGCGGTGGGAAACGATGAGCTTGTTCAAGATGTATATATGGCCCTACTTTAAACAATATCGGTGGATGATGATCTCGACAATTCTGCTCGGCGTATTGACAGTTCTTGGCGCATCTATGCTTACATTCACTTCAGGCTACTTGATTACGCGTGCCTCCCAGCGCCCGGAGAACATCTTGATGCTTTATGTTCCAATTGTCGCTGTCCGTACGTTCGGTATCTCCCGGGCTGTGACCCGTTATCTGGAAAGACTGCTTGGTCATAATGCTGTCTTGAAGATCCTGAGTAAACTCCGTGTGAAACTGTATGGGATGCTTGAGCCGCAAGCTCTTTTCATCCGCTCCCGGTTTCAGACAGGCGACCTGTTTGGCACACTTGCAGATGACATCGAACATCTTCAGGATGTGTACATCCGGACTATTTTTCCGTCTGCTACAGCATTGTTCTTATTTCTGTATTCAGTTGTAGCCCTTGCTATGTATGATTGGGTATTCGCCCTCTGGATCGCGCTGTGCTTAAGCATCATTGTTTTTGTTTACCCGCTGCTATCTCTCTACCTGCTGAAAAAAAGACAGGTTGAACTAAAGGAGCAGCGAAGCCGTTTATACAGAAAATATACCGATGCTTTATTCGGCTTGACTGATTGGATCATCAGCGGAAGAAAGCAGACGTTCATAGATCAGTTTTCCGAGGAATCGAGATCTGAACAGAAAAACGAAAAGAAACTTGCCTACTGGAATCAATCGAGGACATTCGGCCTGCAGGTTTGGTCAGGCATCATCGTCATCCTGGTCGGCATCTGGTCTGGTTTGGCGGCAGGTGATGGACTAATCGCTCCGACGTATATTGCTGCCTTCACACTGGTTGCCTTGCCGATCTTGGAAGGGTTGATTCCACTGTCGCATGCTGTGGATCGAATACCGGCATACACGGATTCACTTGAAAGAATCGACAGGATCAGACGGCAGATGCCGGCTGAAAGCAGGCAAAAGCATACGTTGGAGACGGAAAGTCCGGCGATTGAAGTGAGGGGCGTGACCTATTCTTACGCAACAAATGTAGAACCTGCTGTAAAAGGAATGAGCCTATCGATTCCATACGGAAAAAAAATCGCGCTGCTCGGTAAAAGCGGGGCTGGTAAATCCACCTTGCTGCAGCTGCTGCAGGGGGCAATTGTTCCGGAATCAGGTGAAATCCTCATTAACGGCAAACATCCGGATACACTCGGCGACGGGATTTATGATGTGATGGGCATTCTTAACCAAAAACCTTATTTATTTGCTACGACGGTAAGAAATAATATAAGGCTCGGGAGGATGGATGCAACAGACGAGGAAATCGATGCGGTCATCAAGCAGGTCAAGCTCGACCAATACATTGACTCGCTGCCGCAAGGGGCGGATACGCAGATGGAAGAATCCGGCCAGCGGTTTTCCGGCGGAGAAAGGCAGCGGATCGCCCTTGCACGGATTTTGTTGAAGAACACACCCGTCGTTGTATTGGATGAGCCGACTGTTGGTCTGGACCCGGAGACTGAACATAATTTGCTTGAGACGATCTTCACTTCACTGAAGGATAAGACGGTAATCTGGGTGACACACCACCTCGCAGGCATGGAAAAGATGGATGACATCATCTTCCTGGACGAAGGAAAGATTGCTTTGCGAGGAACGCATGATCAGCTTCTGAGGACAAACGATCGTTACCAGAATCTGTTTGCGCTTGATAGAGGTTATTAACGAAAGAGGCCCTCCGCACGTTTTGCGGAAAGGCCTCTTTTTTACAGCAAAGTTTCGTAGAGAAGGAATAGGTTCAGCAGGATGACCAGAACGGCTACTCCCCAGGCAACAATCGTTGTCAGTTTATGGTTGACGAGCCCGCCCATGATCCGCCTGCTGCTTGTGAACATGATAAGCGGAATAAGTGCAAATGCGATGCCAAATGAAAGGATTACTTGGCTCATGACGAGTGCGCTTGTGGCATTAATCCCAAAAATGATAATCGCAAGCGGCGGCAGCATAGTCACCGCTCTCCGCAGATAAAGGTTAATATGCCTGCGGATAAATCCTTGCATGACGACATCTCCCGATAAGGTGCCGACAGCCGAACTGGACAGGCCGGCAATCAGCAGTCCGAGGCCGAATGAGATGGAAGCGGCAGGGCCGATTTGATCATGAAATCCGTGAAAAGCGACATCAAGGTCTTCAACAAACATGCCATTTTTGAAGAAAAGCGCAGCTGCGACAATCAGCATCGCCATATTGATGGCACCGGCAACGATCATGGCAATGACGATATCGACAAACTCAAATTTGAAAATCCGTTTTTTCTCTTCCTCATTTTTGCCTACGATTCTGTGCTGGGTCAGCGAGGAGTGGAGGTAGATCGCATGGGGCATGACGGTTGCACCGAGTATGCCGGCAGCGAGCAGAATCGTGTTCGTCCCTTCGAATCTTGGAATCAGAATACCGCCCATGACGGAACCCCAGTCAGGTTTTGCCAGGAATGTCTGAAATGCGAAGGCGAGGACGACAATCATCACCATGCCAGCAACGACCGCTTCGAATGTTCGGTATCCGCGTCGCTGCATTTCCAAAATGGCGAAGGAGCCAACAGCCGTGATCAATGCTGCGGGCACCATCGGGATATTGAACAGCAAATACAGCCCGAGGGCGGCACCGATAAATTCGGCAAGGTCCGTAGCGATGATGACCAGTTCACTTTGGATCCAGAGAAAAACCGATGTCTTTCTGGAAAACCGTTCGCGGGCTATTTCAGGAAGATTATGACCAGTAGCAATACCGAGTTTTGCCGACAGAGATTGAATCAGCACGGCCATTAAGTTTGAGACGGCAATCACCCATAAAAGCAAATACCCGTATTGGGAGCCCGCCGTAATATTCGTCGCAAAGTTCCCCGGGTCAATATATGCGACAGCTGCGATAAAAGCTGGCCCAAGAAAAGGGAAAATTTTGCGGATGCCCTTCACTTCACCGCGAAGAACCGCTTGGGCAGACAGTGAATTTTTGTTTGCGCTTGGATTAGTATGTTTATCGCTCAAAACTTTCCTTCCCCCTCAAATGTTTCCCGAGTGCAAAATTAGATTAATGATATTGTAGAGAAGAAAGCGGGAGATGTAAACTAATTTTGTCTGAAATGATGTGACTTTTCTCTATGCTTCTCTGTATAGCCAAGCAAGCAGAAGGAGCATCGTCACATCAAGTCTCGATTCAAATGCGAATTCCAGCAGTCCGGCAGGCAAAAGCGGAAGCTTCGTCATCATTACAGCGGCAATCATAATTCCGATCAGCGGTATGACCGCAAGCTTCACAAAACGGTTTGCGATAATCAAACCGCCGCAAATCAATTCCGTACTGGCAACTGCATATAGCATGAATCCGGGAAATGGAAGTCCGAGATTGATGAAAAAATCGGCCAGCCCTGTATTCAGCAGCTTCATCAACCCTGAAATGATAAAAACGGAGCCCGCAGCCCAACGGATCAAGGCATGACTCATCTTTTCTCCCCCTGTCCTAAAGATGCTTAAACATATGCAGGGACGAGAGGATTTAGGCGTGAATGGCCGACACATTAAAGTATATGCGCCTGAAGAAATGGATGTTCAAAGCGGCGGATAGGTACCTGTAGGGAGGGATTTTGGTTTTCTTTAGGTGTCAAAGAAGGTGTTAGACACCTGGAGAAAAGGATTTTGTCGATCTTCCGGTATCGAAGAGAGTGATAGGCACGTGAAGAAAGGGGGGCGTTTTCTTTAGGTATCAAAGCAGTGGATAGACACGAGAAGAAAAGGGTTTTTGTTTTCTTCACGTGTCAAAGAAGGTGATAGACACCTGAAGAAAAGAATTTTGGCGATCTTCCGGTATCAAAGGGAGTGATAGGCACGTGAAGAAAAAGATTATCGCGAACTTTCGGTATCAAAGCGGTGGATAGACACCTGAAGAATAACTTTTTCATGCTCTTCCGGTATCAAAGAACTGAGCAGAATAGATACCTCAAGAAATGGAATGGTTTAACCTGCCTGCAAAAGAAAAGCGGGCTGCCCGGACAATCAGTGTTCAGGGCAGCCCCTCTCCGTTTTACTGCTTGGCCCGGCGATCTGCTGCTTTAGAACGTGCTTGAGCCTCTTTGTCATCGTGGTCCGCAAGCTCTTCAGAAAATTCGATGTCCCGGCCATCTGTTTTTGAGGCAAAAGCAGCTAGATTCTGCCTTTGTTTCTCGTTCCTGTCTTTTTCTTTCATCGTTCATCCCTCCTCGGTTGCATCAACGCTGTTTCTTGCCTTTTCCATAATATCCGCCAGCCCTGTCCGCTTTTTTAAACTCGTGAGCGTATAAGACTTCCTGGGTAGAGGATAGTGTATGCTTCACTGCGTTTTCCCTTTTTTTGCTCATCAGTCCAACTCCTTTAAGGATATACAGTCTATTTTCACCATTTCTTTGTCCTTTCATTCAAATCCTCATACGGAAGACGGTGCATATCCGGTTGGACAAACCCGATTTACCCTCAGGTTTTGTGGTAAAATGGATGTATCAGAAAGATGGAAAAGGGTGAGACAGTGGCGATTATTACGAAAATATCCGTACAGAAAAATCGTTCGGACCGCTATAATATCTATCTTGATGAAAAGTTCGCTTTTGGTGTAGATGAGGAAATATTCATCAAGCATGGGCTGAAAAAAGGTAAGGAATTGACCGAGCTGGATATCACCCAAATCCAATATGCGGATGAAATCAGCAAAGCCTACAATGCGGCGATCCAGTACCTATCGTTCCGGATGCGCTCGAAGCGGGAGATTATCGACCACTTGAGGAAAAAGGAGTGGGAGGGTCCTGTCATTGACGCAGTACTGCAAAGACTGCAGGACCGGGGCTATACCAATGATCTGGAATTTGCCCGTGCCTTCGTCCGGACAGGGATGAACGGAGGCAAGAAAGGGCCAGGCACGATCCGGCAGGAATTGAAAGGGAAGGGTGTGCCGGAAAACGACATCGAGGAGGCCCTCTCTACTTATTCCACGGACGAGCAGCTTGCCCATGCCATCAGCCTTGGCGAAAAGGGCGTCAGGCAATACAGCCATCTATCCGAAAAGATGCTGAAACAGAAACTCCAGCAGATGCTTTCGCAAAAAGGATTTTCATTCGATATCATTTCGATCGCCCTGGAAGAGATTGAATATGAAAAGGATGACGGAGAAGAATGGGAGTCATTGGTCACTGAAGCGCGAAAAGCCCAGAGAAGGTATAAAAGCCTTGAGGGCTTTGAATACCGGCAAAAGATGAAACAGGCGTTATATCGCAAAGGCTTTACGGTGGATGCCATTGAGCGATTTCTTGAGGAAGAAGAGCAAGAAGAATAGAAGAGTAGCAGAAATTATGTAAAGGCGGCGCAATTTTTTATGGATATGACAAAAAGATACAGTCAGATGACAGAGGCGGAGCTGAAAGCGGAGATTGCCCAGCTTCGGGAGAAAGCAAGGAAAGCGGAGCAACTCGGCATCGTCAATGAGTTTGCCGTTCTGCAGAGGAAAGAAGTGATGGCAAAGGCCTACCTTCTTGATCCGGCAGATTTCAAGCCGGGAGAAATATACGCAGTGGAGGGCGACCCGGGCACCTATTTCAGGATCGATTATCTAAAGGGCGTTTTTGCCTGGGGGTATCGCCTCAACGGTTCGCGCAGGGAGGAAGCATTGCCAATTTCACTATTAAAGCAATGAAAAAAGGGGGCCGGCATAAATACCGGACCCCTCTTCAGTTTCTTCAAAAACCCTCATACCCATAACTGAATAAAATTTTTACTTTATCTTTCTTTTTCACGCGCCCCGCTCGCTCTCATTCTTTCCTGAGGACGGGTGTTGATCGATCCATCAGCTCGTGTTGAAGCGAATTCCGCTTTTGCCCGCGGCTGTCCGTTTAGGTTTTGCTCATCTTCATAAGGAAAGCCTTTTGCTTTGTTTCGCATTTTGTATCCTCCTTGCCTTGGTATACAGGTAGTATGTGACAAGGGGAGAAAATCAGTCAGGAAGAATCTTCAGCTTTTTACGGAGCTTTTCCTCGCTGTAAATCCATCCGGTGTAAGAGGAAAGTACATTGAGTTCCTCATCAAGATGGACAATTGCCACAAATGGGTAATGACCATTGCTCCGGTAGCGGAGGTCGATGAAACGCACCTCAACGTAATCCTCGTTTTCCTTCACTTCCCAGCGGTATACCGGAGAAAAAGAGAGAAACGCGGAAATGTTCGCATCCTTCTTCGCTGCTTCAATCGCCGCGGTCTTTGGTACCGGCACCCGCTGAAACTTATCTAAAATCGTGACCGACCGCTTGTATGCGCGACCGACATAAAAACATTCCTTGGAAGTGACAGCAAGCCGCCATTGATTAAATTTCATTGTCGGAGCTACGATGATCTTTTCCGCATCCGCGATGGTGCGTCGAACAGCTGCCCGCACTGCGCGCTGCATAAGCGCCCGCAAAATATAATAAAACACGATAATGATATACATCACAAGAAAAGTCGGCCCGGGCTTCGCGCCGAAAAGCCAGGTAAGAATGCCAATCACATGAATACCGAAAAAGATCGGATCGAACGTATTAATCGTTCCAATCGCAATCCACTTATAGGAAAAAGGTCGGAGCGCTTGTGTGCCATATGCGTTAAAAATGTCGACGAGCACATGCACGGCAACGGCAAAAAAGGACCAGAGCCATAAATGCAGCAAATCGGCCTGCGGGAAGAAGAAATAAACGAACCCGGCTACCAAAATGGGCCATGTAAGCACCATCGGAAGCGAATGGGTGAACCCGCGGTGATTCCGAATATATATCGCATTGTTTCTCATTTTAAGAACTGTATCTATATCAGGGGCCTGCGAACCGAGTATGGCGGCTGCCAGTACGCTGTTTGCTGTAACAGCTGAGTCCGCAACAACGGGATCAAGAGTGGCCAAGCCGCCAATCGCTATACCCATGACTGCGTGTGTTGCAGTATCCAAAGTATGACCTCCTTCTGGAACGAATAGAATGTTATACTTTCATAATGAGGTTTTTTTTGCTGTTATGCAATCCATTATTGCAGCAAAAGCGGATTCCTATATACATGTTTCCCAAAAAATCCATAACTTTAACATCAGGGAGATTGAATGATGACAGAGAACCTGGAGAAAAACTTGGAAAAACTGAATATCCCCGCATTCCGCGAGGATTTGATTGAATGGTTCCGTGCCGAGCAGCGCGACTTGCCATGGAGAAGAGATAAAGATCCATACAAAATATGGGTGTCGGAGATCATGCTTCAGCAAACAAGGGTTGATACCGTGATTCCTTATTTTGAACGCTTCATTGAAAAATATCCGACACTTGAGGCGTTCGCTGCAGCAGACGAGGAGGCAATCCATAAAATTTGGGAAGGGCTTGGCTATTATTCACGGGTGCGGAACCTGCAAGCAGCGGTTAGGGAAGTCGTGGCGAATTACGGCGGGAAAGTTCCGGACAATCCGAAGCAAATTGCGCTTTTGAAAGGGGTTGGCCCCTATACGGCCGGTGCTGTTTTAAGCATCGCCTACGGCATTCCAGAGCCTGCTGTCGACGGGAATGTCATGCGTGTCCTTTCGAGAATCCTACTGCTTGATGATGACATTGCCAGGCCGGCGACAAGGAAGGTTTTTGAGAAAGCGGTCCGGGCGTTGATTTCCCCCGAGCATCCTTCCGACTTCAATCAAGGCTTGATGGAGCTCGGAGCGCTCATCTGCAAACCGGGAACACCCGCCTGCTTGCTCTGCCCTGTACGTGAGCATTGCCTCGCCTTTGAGGCGGGAGTGCAGAATGAACTGCCGGTAAAAACGAAAAAGACGAAAACGAGGCATGAGGACCGGCTTTCGGCTGTGTTGGAAGATGCACAGGGCCGGATCCTTATCTGCAAACGGCCGCCAACCGGACTGCTGGCGAATTTATGGGAATTTCCAACCGTGCAGGAAGGTGTTCCGGGAATCCGGAGCAGGCAGATCCTGCAGCAAGGTCTTGAAGGGTATCTTGGTACAGCCGTTGAGCTTGAGAGCGGCCCATTCGTTCAAGTCGATCATGCTTTTTCCCATCTGACCTGGTCGATCAGTGCTTATGCCGGCAAAGCCGCTTCGTCTGTTGAAGAGAGCGAAACAGTAAAATTCGTACAAGCTGACGAAGTGGAGGATTTTGCTTTTCCTGTCTCTCATCAAAAAATCTGGCAAGCCTATAAAGAAACACATCAATAATAAACCGGGACGGACTCAGAGTCCGCCCCGGTTTTGCAACTCTTCCAGAATTTCTTTTTGAAGGGATATTCCTTGTTCATTGAGATATGGCGTCATTTGCTGGAAAGAAAAGTGAGCAAAACGCAATTCATCATCGGTCCAATCCGACAGCCCCATCATCGTCAATTCCGTCATGTCTCTTCCTCCATTCATTATTTATCCTCCTGATTGGTTCGTTTGTTTTCTTTTACCCATTTGTCCAAAAAACATGCGAGAGGTACAATGAAAACATGAAAGAGAAAGGTGGAGCTATATGGAAAAGAAAGTAGCACTTGTAACAGGAAGCAGCAGAGGGGTCGGAAAAGCAACTGCAATCGCCCTCGCAAAGGAAGGATATAATATTGTTATCAACTATGCCCGCAGCAAAAAAGCTGCGCTTGAAACTGTTGAAGAGGTTGAAAAACATGGCGTAAAGGCAATGCTGATCAAGGCAAATGTCGGGGACGTTGCCAAGGTGAGAGACATGTTCAGGCAGATCGACGAGGAATTCGGCAGACTTGACGTGCTGATCAACAATGCAGCCTCCGGCGTACTGAGACCGGCGATGGAGCTTGAGGAGTCTCATTGGGATTGGACAATGAACATAAACGCCAAAGCACTGCTGTTCTGCGCCCAAGAGGCAGCAAAGCTGATGGAAAGAAATGGCGGTGGAAAAATCGTCAGCCTTAGTTCTCTCGGATCCATCCGTTATTTGGAAAACTACACGACGGTCGGTGTTTCAAAAGCGGCTGTTGAGGCACTGACCCGTTATTTAGCAGTAGAGTTTTCCCCACGAAATATCGTTGTCAATGCTGTGTCAGGCGGCGCCATTGATACGGAAGCACTGAAGCATTTTCCGAACCGCGAAGAACTGCTTGAGGATGCGAGGAAAAATACACCAGCCGGACGCATGGTGGAAATCGAGGACCTCGTAAATACGATTATGTTCCTCGTCTCAGATGAGGCATCCATGATCCGCGGACAGACGATTATCGTTGATGGTGGCCGTTCGATTCTTGTCTGATTGATCTTAAAAAAAGCCGATAAAAAGTTTGGATAACTCTCTCCTTCTCTGGACACATTAACTAACGTGGAGGTGAGAAAACCAATGGCTAAAAGAGGATCTCAATCAAGCACAAATGCTGAACAAGTAAGACAGCAAAACGCTCAATCCGCAGGCCAGGGCCAATTCGGCACTGAATTTGCGAGCGAGACAAATGCACAGCAAGTGAGACAGCAAAATGCTCAATCTGCACAGTCTGCTGGAAGCCAAGGCCAATTCGGTACCGAATTTGCCAGCGAAACAGACACTCAACAAGTCAGACAACAAAACCAGCAAGCTGAATCACGCAAGGCAAGAAATTCCGGCAACGCCGGCCAGCAATAACTCCGAAAACGAGGCTGGGACAAAACCCATCTCTGATACGAAAAAAGCCGGCGGAATTTTACGATGAGTAAAATTCCGCCGGCTTTAATTGTCTTTCATAAAAGATAAGGACCACTTCTGATAAAATTAAGTTACCACACCAAATCATATCGGAAAGAAGGGTCCTTATGTTTAAAAATTATAACATGAATCAATTGGTTTTGCCTTTAGATTTAGAAGTGAAACTACAAAATA
>NZ_JBWBKF010000047.1:0-744 GCF_057657925.1 Lederbergia sp. B243.17 | reverse complement strand
ATGCTTTTCTTTGGCATCGGCAAAAACACGTTCGATCGTCTCTTTGCGCTTTCCGTATATCTCTTTGATTTCATGATGATGTCTCAAGTCCTCCGCCACCTCCAGGTCCTTCTGCCAGATATGGCGTTGAATGATCTTCTGATGGTTCTTGCTCTGCGTACACTGGCTAATCACAGGACAGGATTTACAGATCGAAGGTTGCGAGGCATACTGGCGGTATCCTTCCTTTGTGGTGGTCCGGTAGGAAAGGATCTGTCCTTTCGGACAAATATAACCGTCATTGTGTTTGTCATAAATATACTCGTTTTTTCTGAAGAAGCCTTTCTTGGTCATTGGCCGTTTATATGGAAGCACAGGAAGAATCTGATTCGCGATCAGGAAATTCGCGATTGCTGGTGTCTTGTAGGCTGCATCAGCGGCAACGGCAACCGGCCTTTCCACCTTGTCGATGACTTTCAATACCAGTGGCTCAAGCATATGACTATCGTGCATATTCCCTGGGGTGACGATATTGGCCAGCACAAATCCTTTTTCGTCCGTGGCTGCGTGGAAGGAATAGGCGAACTGCTTTGTCCTTTCATCCTTTACATAGTAGCCACTTTCCGGGTCTGTTGTTGATTCCTTCATTTCCTTATATTCTTCCTTTTCGAATTTCTCAGGAGGGAACGGTTTCTTTCCGTTCTCCATACGGTCCAGGTTGAGCTCTTCCTGCAGCTTCTTCTCATAGGCACGGGCCTCTTTTCG
>NZ_JBWBKF010000046.1:0-34623 GCF_057657925.1 Lederbergia sp. B243.17 | reverse complement strand
GCACTTACCTGTTCGGACGAAAAAGTTACTTTGCTCATGTTATCCCCTAATCCCATATTCTTAATTTCAAGTATATAAAAAGCACCTGCAGGTTGAACACTCTTTTTTTCGAGTGTCCTACCTACAGGTACCACTTTATATTGCCACCTCTTTTTTATTTTTGACTTCCTCTTTGAGCTCGGCGGTTATCAGAGGGAGAAGGAAAGGTATGGCGTTTGTTAATGCTATGCAGCGGTAGCTGAGCGGGCGGTTTTTCGAAAGCATAATACCCCTTTTGGATAGCTGGTCCAAAAGGGACAAGTTTGTTGGTTTCAGTTCCAAAGTGATGCAAAATCCTCAATGCCGGCATATGGAACCTCGTTTTGTATTTTCTCCTCTAAATCACGCAACGTAAAATGCTGCCACTCCTCCATCGTATCCTTATTCCATGAGCGGATAAATATCGAGTACAAATACATTTCCCGCAATTTTAGAAAGATCGGGATCTGCTTAATCAGTGATGGATCGATTGGTTGTTCACGCCGATAACCACTCATAAAATGGTTTAGAAATGTTTTGACGAACACATCCGTCTCCCCATTAAATGAATCATGCTGCCAGTAGGCATGGTAAAAGCAAACCGCAATATCTTGCGCAAACCAATTATACGCACAATCGTCAAAGTCGATGACGACAAGCCCGCTGTCTGTTGCAAGCAGATTCCCTTGATGATAATCATTATGGATTAATCCAAATATGTCGGGTGTCCTTTCAAAGGAAGCCAACCTCTTCATCCAAAGATCATATTTGTCGCGCGCCCATACAGGCAACAAATCCCGTACGGAAAATACATCCGGCTCATCCACTGACCAACAGGGACGCAGAACCGCTTTTTCCCCATACTTTTTCGATAAAGCATGCATTCTGCCTGCAATCTGCCCCATCTCTTCATACGTGGCGTTATTCCAGTGCGCAGGGTCCGTCACATTGATGGCCTCGCCTTTAATATAATCAAAAACAGTTACTACTCTTCCATTATCCATTTCTTCCACAAGATGAACGTTCGGCAACGGAACGCCATTAGCGGCCAAAAATGTCATCCAGTCCCGTTCCTCGCACACACTTTCTCTCATCTTCATCGGAGCAGAAAGTCGGATGACTTCATTCCGCTCAACTTGATGAAATACTTCATTATGGAATCCTCCGCTTAGCGGAGTCCACTTCCCTTTCTCCCGACCTGCCGTATAGACAGCAGAAGATGTTCGTTTTACTTCAGACATCGTGCACCCCTCATGAATTTTTTGCAACACGCTGATTCTATCAGCTGTTTCTATTTCTCTGGCAAACTTTTTAAAATTACTTGACATACAATTCTTTGTATTTGTCGTTATATTGTTTGACCCAGTTGATATCAATAGGCCCGTTCAAGACCTGATAGAACTTCCCAGTGAGAATATGAACCCGGTTTTCATAGACCATCACAATCGCTGGATTGGCTTTCGAATGGCTTATCGTAAATTCGAAAAGCCGATCCAGCTCCCCGTTGTTAAACTCTTTTTCTGCTATCTTTTTTACTCTATATTGGCTTAAAAATGCCATCAGTTCATTAACAGGTTCCTGGTTTTCTGTAAACCATTCGAAGCCTTTATCTTCAGGAACCTCACTCAGATTTTGAGTAAAACCAAAAGAGTAAAAATCAGCCGGTTTATAATTGATCAGATCGGCTACATTTCTCTCCCGTCCATCATTAAATAATTTTAATGAAACGATGACGGCGATGAGGATAATTCCAATTAAGAAAGCCGTAACATTTTTCTTTTTCATGTGCCCTCCATAGTCTTCACTTTTAACAACCATAGACCGATTCCAGAACCGTCTCCATTACCCCCCTGAAACTTGAAAGTACGTTTCCTCGCCATTTTTAAAAACTTTCAGGAACTCGTATTCCCCTGCAACATTGAATCTATATAATCTGTATTCGTCTGATTCCTTAGGAGGAATCGAATTGTCGCTCAGGTAAATATTAATGGAATTGCCTTCAGTTTTAATGTCCATATCCCCATACCCTCTACCCTCCTCCAAAAAATCTTGATTTAGATATATATAGCTCTGTCCTTTACGATCGGTAAATGTATAAATACCATTTCCTTTCTGCTTTATTTCATTTTCCACATATCCAATGAAGTTTTTTACATCGTCATTTGCTTTTTCCATTTTCATTTGCGTTATGGCTTCCTTATTTACACTGCACCCCGTTATCATGCTGCAAACCATGACCATTAAGGCAAGTAATACGATTCGTTTCATATCCCTAAGCCCCCTCTTCCTTATCATGTGGCCCTTGTTCATGAATCCCCTTTTGTTTTTTTGTTCGCATTTGTTCTATCAGCAACCGTATGTAGATGATTTGAAGGAATGCCAATCCGTCCCGCTGTCATGTTTTCTATTTATGAGTGAGAGCACTATACTTAACTTTTCTTCACTTTCATCCACAAGATGCTCCTGACCGTAGATTTGTCTGTCATCTCCTTGCTGCCCATACTTCCATTATACATAGAAAAATCCAGCTCTTGTAAAATAACTCAAAATATTATAAACATTTTCGCGCACAAAAAAAAGCGCCGTGTAAAAAGCGCTTTTTCTTCAGTCAAACTCGCTCCAACATCCGGTCCAACGCCAGCACCGCAGGTTCTGCGACTTCCTTCTCAACGCGGATCGTATGGATGTATTCCTCTGTTTCAATCGATTCGAGGGACCAGAGCAAATGCGGCAAGGTAATCCGGTTCATCGTCATGCATGGGCAAAGATGCGGATTCAAAGAGACAATTTCCTTGTCCGGATGCTGTGCTTTTAGGCGCATGACGAGGTTCATTTCCGTGCCGATTGCCCACTGGCTTCCAGCCGGAGCATTTTCAATCGTCTCCACGATGAAGTTGGTGGAGCCGCTCATATCCGATGCCGCAACCGTTTCATATGGGCATTCCGGGTGGACGATGATCTTCATCTCCGGTTTTCCCTTTCGGAGTTTTTCAATATTGGCGACAGTAAAGTTTTGATGGACAGAGCAATGCCCTTTCCAGAGGATCACTTTTGCGTCCGCCGGATCACCGTCAAACACAAAACGGTTGCCGATCGGATCCCAGACTGCCATGTCTTCCAGCGGAATCCCAAGATCGTGGCAAATATTGCGCCCAAGATGCTGATCCGGCAAAAACAACAGCCTCTCTTTTTGCGTGAATGCCCATTGAATCATTTTCGCGGCATTCGAGGAGGTGACCGTAGCACCACCTCTTTTGCCTACAAACGCTTTGATTGCCGCTGTCGAATTCACATAGGTGAGCGGCAGTACGGTGTCTCCGAACGTTTCTTGCATGACGTCCCAGCATCGCTCGGTCTGCCGGATGTCGGCCATATCCGCGAGCGAACAGCCGGCTCGTAAATCTGGAAGGAGAACGCGCTGTTTGTCCGTCGTCAGCATATCCGCGGATTCCGCCATGAAATGCACGCCGCAAAACACGATCACTTCCGCTTCTTTGTTCTCTGCCGACAACTGGGCCAGCTGCAGCGAGTCTCCGACTGCATCAGCGAATTGGACCACTTCATCCTTCTGATAATGGTGGCACGGGATGAAAAGCCGGCTTCCCATCTTCTCCTTCACCTTCCAGACCCGCTGCTCCATCTCGGCTACACTCATCGTCTTATACTGCTCCGGCAGTGTTTTCGGTTGCTCTCTTACAAGATCCAAAACCCTCATCGCAACATACCCCCTTCATCAATTTGCAAACTGATGTCCAACGCTTTGACGGAATGGGTTAAAAAGCCCAATGAAATATAATCGACTCCGCAATCCCGGTAGTCCGGCAGGCTTTCGAGTGTAATCCCGCCGGACGCTTCGGTAATAATCCGGTCCGGAACAAGTGGCAGCCAGCTGCGGATCTCCTCAGGTGTACGATTGTCAAACATGATGATGTCCGCTTTTGCCTCAATCGCTTCCCGAAGCTGTTCTTCCGTCTCGATCTCCACTTCGATTTTCACCATATGCCCGGTCTTTTCCCGGGCGCGCTCTACCGCCTCCCGGATTGAACCGCAAAAAGCAATATGGTTATCCTTGAACATCACTCCATCATACAATCCATAGCGATGAGGATATCCGCCTCCGCATGTGATCGCGTATTTTTCAAACAGCCGGAGTCCAGGTGTTGTCTTCCGCGTTGCGCATAATTTCGTCCGGCTTTTGCCGAGAAGCGTGACTGCCTGGCGGGTCATTGTCGCAATCCCGCTCATCCGCTGAAGCAGGTTCAGCATCAGCCTTTCCCCTGTCAGCAATGTGCCCATCGGACCGGTAAGGACAGCAATCGGCTCCCCTTCTGCCACTTCGTCCCCGTCCCGTTTGAAAAGCTCGACATTCACCGTTTGATCAAGGACCGAATAGACGAGGCCGATACAGTCAATCCCCGCGACCACTCCCGCCCCTTTCGCAACTACGGTCGCACGGCCGATTGTATCCTCAGGGAAAATCGACTCACTTGTCAAATCTCCCGTTCCCATGTCCTCCAGTAGAAATTGCTTTATCTGTTCCTTCGCCAACATCAAGTTCATACACTCAGCTCCCTTACTCTCGCTTGGCTTTTATTCTTTCTGATAATCGGTACAGCCCGCCATTTGGCATCATCGGCTTCCGGGAAATCGAGACGGAAGTGCCCGCCACGGCTTTCATCTCGCAGCCTTGCGGAGCTTGCGATCAGCCATCCCGAGGTCAACATATTCAAGACCTCTACATTATCCATCCCGAGGCTTATTGGGCTGATGCCAGCAAAAATGCCAAGCTTCTCCTCGAACCAGGAAACAGCCTCATCGAGACCTTCTTTCGTACGGACGATGCCGACATGTTCACTCATGACAGATCGTATTTCCTCTTTCGCCGGAGCCCCAGGAACATAACCGATTTCATACTGCTCGAAATCTCTTTCAGCCTGGCCATGCCAAACTGCATCGTCCTGAAGAATGCTTTCTGCTGCTGCAGTCCCAAACACAATTGCCTCCAACAGTGAATTGCTAGCAAGCCGGTTCGCTCCATGGACACCGGTACAGGCGACTTCTCCAACTGCATACAACCCTTGAACTGAAGTTCGGCCATGGAGATCGGTCTTCACCCCGCCCATTAAAAAATGTGCCCCGGGAATGACCGGTATTTTCTCCGCTGAAAGATCAACATTAAATCTTTTACATAAGCCGCTGACCGTCGGAAAACGTTCGGAAAAGTTCTCAATCATGGAAATATCGAGGAAGACTTCCTCGCCCCCCATCATTGCTTTGAAAATTGCTCTCGACACAATATCGCGTGGAGCTAGATCGCCAAGCCGGTGGATACCGGACATCATGGGTTTTCCATTGGGTGTCACCAGTCTCGCACCTTCCCCCCTCACCGCCTCCGACACAAGGCCGCAACCTTTTCCGTTCACTCGAAGCAATGTCGGATGGAACTGAAAGAATTCTAAATCTGCAAGCTCTGTCCCCGCCCGGTAAGCAATGGCAAGGCCGTCACCGGAAATCGAGTCATGCCCGGATGAACTGGTGAAAAGCCCGCTAGCCCCGCCGGAAGCTAGAATGGTATGAGAAGCGAAATAAGCACGAACACGTCCCTCTTTGTCTTTTGTTAAAACACCAGTGCACCGACCTTCTTCTACAATCAAATCAATTACTGCCACATGTTCAAAAAGTGTTACTTTCCGATCGATCGCCGCCACATAATGTGCCATCAATCCCCGGCCTGTCGCGTCGCCGCCAGCATGCAATATCCGGTCACGAGAGTGCGCCCCTTCCCTGCCGAAACAGAGCTGGGACTCCTCATTTCTGTCAAATTCCATCCCTTTGGCGATCCGTTCTTTTATGTAAACCGGCCCCATCCTGACAAGCTGCTCGACAGCTTCCCCATTGTTATGCCAGCAGCCCGCCTCCATCGTATCGCGGGAATGGAGCTGCCAGTGGTCGTTATCGGCGAGAGAGACAGAGATGCCTCCTTGGGCTAGCATCGAATGACTTTTCTCGAATGCAGACTTTGTGAAAATAATCACGTTTGTTTCCGCACTTAATTGTTCGGCTGCTGCCATTGCTGCCAAGCCGCAGCCGATGATAATCACTCTTTTCTCAGGCAAATGCACTCCCCCGCTCTTTCGGTGGTTTTCACACCATTTTTGCTATCTTCTTTTCTTCCACACTATCATGCCATATAATAATACTTGTGACAAGACACTTGTAAACTTTTATTCTCAACTGAGGGAGTGGCAAAGCATGATTTATTTGGACTATGCGGCGACAGCACCGATGACAAAGGAAGCGCTGTCCGTTTTTTTAGAGGCGAATGAACGGTTCTTTGGAAATCCAAGCAGCCTCCATGATATCGGATCAGAGGCAGCTCATGTGCTCGATATTTGCCGGGGAGAAATCGCCTCTCTTCTGAACGGAGAGGCGGAAGGCGTCTATTTTACTAGCGGCGGGACAGAGTCTAATGCGCTCGCCATCCGCTCGATTCTTGAAGGAAACCACAAACGAGGCCAGCATATATTAACAACAGAAATGGAGCATTCCTCCGTCTACCATCTCTGTAAGCAACTTGAAACGGAAGGCTATGACGTCACCTATGTCCCTGTTGACCGCTACGGACAGATCAAAATCGAAGAATTGGAGGCGTCCATCCGGCCTGATACCGTGCTTGCGGCGTTCCAGCATGCAAACCCGGAAATCGGAACTATCCAGCCTGTCGAAAAAATCAGCAGGATTCTTCAAAAGAATGGGATCCTCTTTCATAGCGATTGTGTCCAGACCTTCGGCAAGATCCCGGTCGATGTTAAAGCGGCCGCAATTGACAGTCTGGCCATCTCCAGCCATAAAATCGGCGGGCCTAAAGGAGTCGGCGCCTGCTATATAAACCCTTCCGTACAATGGATTCAGCAGCTCCCTCGCACTTCACATGAAAAGGGCTTCCGGCCAGGTACAGTAAATGTACCCGCCATCGTTTCCTTTACGGAGGCCGCTCAGGCAGCAGCAGAAAACATGACCGCTTCCTTGAATACGTATGAAACACTCCGGGATCAACTGCTATCCGGACTCAATCACATGGCGTTCTCAATCGAGGGACATCCGAAAGAACGTTTGCCCCAAATTCTCGGATTGCGGTTTTCAGGCATCCAAGGCCAATACCTGCTGCTTGAATGCAACCGCCACGGCCTCGCCATCTCGACCGGCAGCGCCTGCCAAATCGGCAAACAGCAGCCCTCCCGCACAATGCTTGCGACCGGTAAAACCGAACAGGAGGCAAAAGAACTGATCCGGCTCTCCTTCGGCCCTTCCACGACCAAGAGGCAGATTGATCAGACCATTGGGATATTTGAAGAGATCTTTAGGAATGTGCCGGTGGGCAACTAGATAAGTTTCAACAACAGCCCTGTATACAACAGGGCTTCTTTGTATTTTTTAGAAAAATAAGTAAAAGGATACTCCATCATTCTCATCAAGTTGGTATACTGAGAGAAGAAAAGCTACAAAGGATTACCAATGGGGGATGAGTCAATGGAGAAAAAGGGATGGGCAAAGCAGCTGATTGTCGCGGTTATTATAATTGTGATCGTTTTGCTTTTCGCGCGGAAATTCTTGAACCAAAAAACCACATACTGGGAGCTTCTTGATGAAATGGGAATCAAAAATGATAAAATCATCTACTTAGATATTGATGTCGAATCACCCTTAGTTCATAAAAGGGATTATGTCCGGATTAAAGACCCCGAACTGATCAATCGATTAATCTATACGGATTTTCCTATTACAAAGCTTGCACAAGAATTTCGGGAACTTCCTCCAAACAACAAACTGACAATAAAGTCCAATACTAAGCTGGAACATATCAATTTTGACCGTTATTCCTTGTATATCCATGGCAGAAAGTACGATACGGACGGGTGGAATCCCATCTTTGAGACGATCGAAAATGCAGATTTGGAATGGGAGACAAAAGAGGATATGTCGATTTGGGGAAGATAGTCCTAAATAACTAAGCTTTCTCCGTAACAAGTAGTCTATATTGAATGAGTTGGCTATCCATGCCTAAGTATTCCTCGCTCCCCTGTCTGCTCATTTCTACAAACCCTAGCTTTTCCAGCATTTTTCTTGAACGGGTATTGGTTTCATGTGTTTCCGCATTGAAAGTAGAAATACCCAAATTGTTTGTGGCGTGTTTCATTACACTTAAAGCAGCATAGGATCCAATACCTTTCCCCCATAATCTAGGCTCACCAATCGCAATCCCGAATTCAGCGGTATGATGGAGTATGCACGCAATATCTGCGTACCCGATCAACCGGCCATCATATTCGATGCCTAACCGGATAAAATCTTCAGTATCTTTGCTCTCACAGTTGAGCCACCATCTGAAAAGGTCATCCGGCTTTCTATTTAACTTCCACCCATTTGCTGAACAAAACGTATCGTCCTTGCTCCATAACAAAACTGATTCGAAATCCTCGACTTGCAGCGGACGGATTTTTATTTTTTCAGACAGGTTTAGCTGATCCTTCACTTCCATCCCTCCTTAAATGATATGTTTACAGATTTGACTCTTATTTCTTCAGTCGCCAATCTGCCCCTGCGTAGATCATTGACTATTCATCAATCTTTGCCATATATAGTTTGTCGTTAACTTTAATGGCAATGGCCTTTTCGACACTTATATCCTTTACCTTAAAAATTCCACTCGGATTATTATATGGATTTTGCTCTTCAGAATAGGAGACAATCTCCTGTGTTTTAGTCACCTTCCCTATTTGCTCTTCAACACCGTCAGCATTTAACATTTCATCAGTCATTAAATAAGTAATTTTATCCATTTTAATTTCGGCTGGGGTAAGGTTAATAAACTCAGCATCGCTTAAACTGTTTGAATTACATCCTGTAAGTATAGTAAGAACAAAAAATAAACCGATTGTTATTGCTTTTTTCAACGCATTTACCTCTTTCATCTTCATTTTAAATAACTGTCTGACAAATCATAATTTTATTTCGCCAAAATGTCAAAAAGCAACATTATAAACGAAAACAGCTTTTTTTTACTTTTAACTGCGAAGATTGTTATCTTTTCTGTTATATTAGAAAATGAAGCTTCTGCTTTTCATAAGGCTCAATCCAAAGATTGCGAAGAAGCCTTTGAAAGCTTAATTGAAAGGAAGAAAGCGAATGAATTTGACAGCGAAGGAAATTGAAATCGTAGAAATTTTAGAAACGAATGCTCGCTTTTCCAATGAAGATATTGCGAAAATGGTTGGGTTAAGTGTCGAAGAAGTGAGCGACACCATCCAAAGACTGGAAGAATTAAACATTTTGATCCGCTATGTTTCACTCGTAGATTGGTCAAAAGTGGAAGGTCATGAAGGGGTTACCGCGATGATTGATGTCAAAGTGACACCATCAAAAGGCGCAGGCTTCAATTCGGTTGCTGAACGAATTTACCGCTTTAAAGAAGTGAAATCGGTATATTTAATGTCCGGTGCCTATGATTTATCTGTCGTGATTGAAGGCCGTTCCATGAACGAAGTCGCTACTTTTGTATCCAATAAACTCTCTACTCTCGATTCCGTTCTTTCAACAACCACTCATTTTCTACTGAAAAAGTATAAACATGATGGGATCTTGTATGAACGAAATGATGATGACAAAAGAATAGTGGTATCACCGTAATGGAAAAAACAAAGACAAAGACATACCTGGCAAGCCATGTAGAACAATTACAGCCTTCTGGCATCCGGCGCTTTTTTGATTTGGCTGCTGGTATGGAAGGTGTTATTTCTCTTGGAGTAGGAGAACCCGACTTTGTAACTCCTTGGAACGTCAGGGAAGCAGCCATTTCATCATTAGAACAAGGCTTTACTTCTTACACAGCCAATGCGGGACTACTCGAATTAAGAGAAGAAATCTCGTCATATATGGAAAAATATTTTTCGGTTACCTACTCACCCCAAAGGGAAATTATTGTAACCGTTGGTGCGAGCCAGGCAATCGATATTGCCTTGCGGGCGATACTTGATCCGGGAGACGAAGTGATTGTCGTCGAGCCTTGCTTCGTATCGTACGCCCCCCTCGTAACAATGGCTGGAGGCGTACCGATCACGGTTCAAGCACTGAAAGAAAATGATTTTAAAATCTTGCCGAGTCAATTAGAAGCAGTGATTACAGACAAAACAAAAGCGATGATGATTTGTTCACCTAACAATCCAACAGGTTCTTTGCTTACAAAGGCAGAACTGGAAGAAATCGCGGTACTTTGCGAGCGCCATGATTTACTCGTTCTTTCTGATGAGATTTATGCGGAACTTGTTTACGATGAAGAGTATACAAGCTTTGCCTCAGTAAAAGGAATGCGAAAGCGAACGATCGTATTAAATGGCTTTTCAAAAGGCTTTGCGATGACCGGTTGGCGTTTAGGATTTGTTTGTGCCCCTGAAGAAATAACAGAAGGCATGTTAAAGCTGCATCAATACACGATTATGTGTGCCCCTACGATGGCGCAGTATGCTGCGTTGGAAGGATTAAGGAACGGGAGATCCAGCGTTGATGAAATGAGAAAAACCTATCGCCAACGCCGCAATTTTATCGTGACATCGTTTAACGACATGGGCTTAAGCTGTCATCACCCAGGCGGCGCGTTTTACGCTTTTCCTTCGATAGAGTCAACAGGATTAAGTTCCCAAGAGTTTGCGGAACAGCTGTTGGTCACCGAAAAGGTAGCGGTCGTGCCGGGAAACGTATTTGGCGAAAGCGGCGAAGGCAATATCCGTTGTTCCTATGCTTCTTCGATGGAACATCTGCAGGAAGCGACGAAACGTATTCAAAGGTTTATTAATAATATATGAAGATATAGCCGAAGTCCGGAATTCCAATAACCGGATAACAAACAAAAGCCCTGATCATCAGGGCTTTTTCTTTTGACGCAGCACATGCAACCATTTGCTGTTTTCCCATTGGATAGGAAAAGTTATATTACGCGCCACACAGGGTCGCTTATTGGGGTTACGGGGAATATCTGCTCTGTCCATCTGACCACCTGCTTTTCCATAGCTTATGCAGTGATCAGCATTTTTAACATAGAAAAAGAAAGGTAAAGTCCTTCACCTTTCTTGAAGATTAATGTCCATATCCATAGATGACGGCACGATTTTCTTCTCTTAAGCGAGCGAGTGATCGGTCGGCAGTAATTTTAGTGGAACGTTTGTTTGGATTTCTCGGAGGAACACTTGCATCACGGGAAGCAGGACGTTTGCCTTGTTTATTCTGTTTTCGCATCGGCATTCTGGTTTCCATTTCTTCCACACTCCTTTTCATCTAAAATAAGTTTATCATGATTCAGTACGATTTTCCATTGTTTCCACTATAGATGAAGAGTTCTCCTCTTCCCCATGATCTTCATTATTACCATCATCATCCTGAGTATCAACAAGTTCACTTTCGTTTGACAGCAACCAATAATCTAACATGTACATCATATTAAGCAGCAGGGATGCGTCAGCTCCGCCCACGTGAGCCTCGTCTTTTCCTGTAATAACAAAAATGAAGTTGTAGAATTCCCCATAGTAACAGAAGATGACGTAAGGGCGACCGTGCTCAAATACTTCAACATTTCCGCCACTATTTAGTATTTGTAATAGCCGCTTTCGTCGCATCCCAATCCCACGAGTAGAAAAGTCATGGTCTTTCTTAATTTTACTGTACGCTTTGTTAACATTATCCTCAAAGATTGATTCATCGTTTGATGACTCTACATAGTACGGGAAGATGCTAATATTGAACTGGTTCGTATATACCTTCAGATAACTCAAAAGGTATTCCTCATAAGCATCGCGGGAGAAATCGAATGAATCCATTCCCCATGGCTGAGACACTTTCGGCATTGCTTCATTCACACAAATGATTTTTTCCGTCAGAATCTGAATGCTCCCTTGATTTTTCTGAATCGTCTCTGCCAGCTCTTCCTGCTTCAGTTCATTTGACATAAACTTGGTAATGTCTGGTGTCTGAAAAACCATCAAATCAATAACAATCACCGCTATGACAAATGCTGTGAGTTCAGCTGCTGTGGTGAATGGAAACTTCTGATAACCGAACAAAATAAGGGTGGATAAGATCATGAGGAGGTAGTAAATCTTCCGCATCAAGATACGATTCTGCAAATAACCTCTTCGGTTCACATAGTAATAGATAACGGTAGCAAAGAGTCCTAAGACCAATAATATGCTTGGAATAATAATATAAAGGGTACGCTCCACCGGCTACCTCCTCGAATGTAGTATTTTCCGCTTAACAACTTTTTAACAGTATGAAGTATTTCATGCTGTGATCTAGCTTACAAGGCAGCTTTACTTTTGGGCGTCATAAAAGGTTGCCATTCTTTCCAGATTCACTTTCGAAAAGTGTTAAAAACAGCCAGATCAGAAATTTTGCAAATGGAATCGTTACAGGCAGAAGCACGAACGCATAAACCGTGCCCCACCCTAGCGTACCCTCAACGTTTACCGTCTCCAGTCCGCCGTCTCTTACGATCATTTCACCAAATAGCGCTCCAATTGTCCCGCTATACCAAGTCACAAAAAGCGCACATAAAAAACTGATAAACCATAACTTTCGCTTTGATATTCCTCCTTTTCTATGAAAATAGCTGCCCAGGATAGAAAATGCAACAGCAAAGGGGACAATCACAGAAAAATACAACCAGCTCTCTCCCCAAAACGAGGTCAACCCGCCGGCCATCAATTGGCCAATAATCATGAAAATCAAAGCAGTTACAATTGAAATGCCAACGCCAAACAAGAGACCTTTCCACCAAGTAACCCGTTTCATCCCCTGCTCATTTCATCTTCAGGAATTATCGTCTGATCATCCTTTTTATCTGGAATTCTTTGATAGAAGTTAGCGATCTTATCTACACATTCTTTTATCATTGACTCCCCTCCGCTTCCCGTCTTAGCGGTTTCAACAAAGCCGTAAATTATTTTTAACATTGCTTTCGCTTCGTTTTCATCTAACTGCTCAATTTTCTCTTTTACTTTATCTTCTATCAACATGAACACCCCAATCCCCTATACCTGCTTTTTGTCGAGAATATATCCCATACTTTGAATTTTAACAGTTTTGTGAATAATTCCAAGTGTCTTCATGATTCCTTCACTTTTTTCAAATTCTAGCTTCTGCCTAAATCGTGGCAGTTTCCTGCGCACAAAGGCGTTCTTATACTTCGGAAGAAAGCGCATATCTATAACCAAACTCTTCTGGCTGCAGCCAAAAACAATAGAAAAGGACAGAACCGAATCCATACTTACTTATCAAAGGTCCCCTTCTCCCCCTCTATCAATATCTAAACCGCCAATATTGGCTCAAACCGTGAGATATTTTATTAGATTATCCAATCAGAAAAAACAGCTCTTGCATAGAGAATTCCAGTTCTCTCTCCTCTTTTTTAGACGAAATGAGGATGATTAAGGTTTCGAATTTTCCGTTCCCTATAAGATAAGCCCTGTTTGATCTTTCCAGGAAAATCTTGTAAAAATTCCAGTCATAGTATGATAATCTATTAATATGCCGTCAATAAGGGGGTGCGATGATGAAAACAACAATTATTGGAATTCTGATTGTCATATTGTACAGTTTTCCGTTTGCCTTTTTTTCAATAATTCAGGATTATTCCAATCATTCTGTTCTGGGTTACGTCCTTATGATTATCGCTACCTCACTATTAGCATACTGTGCTATGCGTTACAGTCATTTATCTATCATTTCGATCGGGAATGTACTGACCACTAAAACCTCTGAGTATTTCATCAATAGGATGGAAGGTGACGATCTCTGGTATAGCTACTTTACGCCGTTAACTCCCTTTCAATTCTTTGTCTTTATAAGTTTCTTAAACATCATTCCCCAAGGCATTGCTATTAGAATAGCCAAAAGGGATAAAAGGGCAGTTGAAAATACATAAATTAAAGAGATTTATTTACAGGTGTTTCGGACCGAATCCCTTCTCGATCACTCTCTCCATCAATAAACTTAAAAAACGGCAAATACATCCCTACAGCCGAAACCGCGCAAATCATCAAGCCGATCAAAAGATAAAGTGGCCTTACTCCGATCAATTCACTTCCAATACCGCCGATCAGGATGCCGAGCAACATAACCCCTCTCACGATGAGAAGACGAACGGAAAAGACTTTCCCCATGATACGATTCGGAACTGTTTGTTGGCAGATGGTCGTATTATGTATGTTAAAAATGGCCATTCCAATACCACCGATGATTTCGGTCGTGATGGCAAGAGGAAGACTATGCGTAAAGCAGAGTGCCAGAAAGGTCAGGCCTCCGACGAAAAGCGAACCAAGCATTAGAAATCTGCGGCTTTTATAGTTCATTCTAGAAACCAGTATCGCCCCTGCTATATAGCCGACAGGGAAGCCCGCCATGAAATAACCATAGTGCGCATACGTTCCGCCTAACTCATTTGTTACAAACGGCAACGTTGTCACCATCGTGATTCCCACACCCAATTGGACAACTGCCAGAAATACACCGAGCCATACGATTGTTCGTTGAGTAAAGAAAAAGGTCATTCCTTCCTTGAATTCAGCAAACCACGTTTTCCTTGCTTGCAAATGCTTTTTGTTTTCCCGGATGAACAACAGCGTACACCCACTTACAATCAGCAAAGAACTGACCAAGGCTAGCGTAAATCGAACGCCAATCGTTTCGATCACCAGTCCAGCTGTCAAAGGAGACAAAAAGGTCATCAGCCGCACAGTTCCATCGATACAGGCATTAGCGGAAGGCAATTGTTTTTTTGACACGATCGTAGGCGTAATGGCTTGATTTGCTGGGACATATAAGGGTGTGACCAAACCGACAATGACTTGGACGCTGTATATATGCCAAACATTGAGGTCGCCCTTCAGTAAGGCAGCAAGCGGGATGAGGAATATGCCTCCTCTCACCCACTGGGTGCAGACCATTACCCATTTTCTGCTCCACCGGTCAATAAAAGGCCCGATGAACAGTTGAAGGAATAAAGAGGGAAGAAAATACAAAAGCCACATACTTCCCAATGCGAACGAAGAACCAGTGAGCTGATAGATCAAAATTGAATTGCAAAAGGTCCCAAAAGCTCCTCCTAATTCGGATATTCCATTCCCTAACCAGGTTGCTAGAAAAGAACGATTTCTAAAAACAGAAGTGTTCGTATCCTTTTTCATTGATTGATATACTGATCCAATTCTTTGAATAACAGTTCCAGCACGTTCGCTTTAAGGGAATACTTTGATCCGTTCATCTCGATGATCTTCGCTGCCCGCAATGTTTTAAGGTGATGATGAACGGCCGTTTTGTTCATTTTCAAATGCTCTGCCAGCGACTGCAGAGAATGATCACTCTCGGATAGCAGTTTCACGAGGCGGAGACGGACTTCATCGCCCAATGCTTTGTGCTTCTGGATGAGAAAGTGGCTTGGCATGTAAGGGTCACCGGGCGAGAGGCTTTCATTGGCCACTGGATAATAAAACACCTTCGTCCCTTCAAGGTCTGCTTCAATATTCCAAGGACGGTATACATATTGCGGAATGAGCAGCACTCGATAAACACTCGGTTCGGGAAGGTAATTTACGCCGCCGGTTGCCCATTGGACAAGCTCTTCAGTAGTCATTTTCTCCTTCATTCGGGTTTTGGACTCCTCATCCGTTTTTAAAATTTGTTCCGTCTCTTCCTCGTTCGGAGAAATGACCGCTTCATACCATCCTGACATGACGGCAATCAAATGCGACTTCAGTTCGCTCGGGTCACATTTGCTAATGAACTCAATATATTGCGGGAAAAAGGGATTGTCCCCGGTTACTTGTTTCAGTTCCAAAACAGCTTTCTCATCTTCAAGGGCAGCATTTTTTCTTACTTGCTGATAACGTTCACCAACGAACGGCAAGCAAAAGAATTTTAATTCAGCCGGCTCAAGTGAACTAATAGCGGTACAAAAATCCGCCAGATTGTCGCTTTCTTTATAATGGAGCAGCTGCAAAATTGATTTCCAAGTGTTGTGTTTCTCTGCATAATCCAACTGATGTAACAGGTCTGCTGTTAGACTCTCTCTTAGTTCTGTCCAGTACGATGCCGGTTTTTCCAACGTATCGATGATCCGTGAATTTGTTACAGCCGCGATACCAAGCGCACACTCCCAGAGCAATGAATGGCCAATCTCAACTTTATAGGTTTCTCTTTTTCTGCTCGTTGCCTGGATGATGTCCATGGTTCAACCTCCTAAATGATTTTGTACTGTACTTTGATTATAACGGAATTGATTGACAATTCAATGTTATTTGGATAAGTTATTCAAAAAACATTGAACAAATAAAGAGACGCATGTTGAATTTTGAATTCAACATGCGTTCCATCCTTTCGAGCATCCGCCAATTTGCCTTGCTCCCTATTGAATTTCTAAGCTTCTATTCTCTCTTTCAATTTCATTATTTCCCTCTTCAAACGGTTTTTCACTGTGTTTTCCCTGAGATTCAGCATACTCGCTATTTCCCCTCATGGAGAGTTCTTTATAAGAGTACAGTAAACTCACAGCCTTATAGTTCAATTGCTGAATTGCACGCAGAGTCATATTCCCTGCTTTTTTTTCAGTTCCTTAAGCAATCCATTATATAATGAAGAATCTCTTCTTCATCTAGGTTTGTTTTCAAACATTCCCTTATCCAACATGCCTCAATCATTTTAGCTGGCTTGTTTGCTCGCCTTTCTCTACACTCTTTTCATAGAGTAGGATGTTGCCTTTTTCCTTGTATACTAGGGAAAACTTTGAGGCTTTCTGATCCAAAAAGGTGACAAACAATTGACTCTCCAAACTGTGATTCATCAACCCTTCGACATCAGGAAAATCATGATCCGTCTCCGGGATGTATGATTTCTTTTTTGTATCATCATATCGCCATATTGTCCCCTCAAATGTTTCCAATGCAGGACTAACAACCGTGTACGCATTGCCAAATCGCTCTTTCACTTTCTCCTGGCCTATTCCCAGTTCCATATTTGCCATCATGTCCTTCTTGCTGTAACCGGCAAGATTCGAATGAAAGAAACCCAATTCATTAATTACGAGCAAAATGATGAAAAACAACGCAACCATTGGCATAATTAGCTTTAAAGACTTTACTTTAAAGATTTTAAGAACATGTCTCTTGTCTTTTTGTATAAAAATGAACTTTTGCTCATCATTTTCGTTTTGTAGCTTCGGAAGCTTCCTGAGTTTTGAACCCATTACTCTACACCTCGCTTTTTGGCCGTTAAAAATTCAACGTAACATACCGAAAATAGCTTTATATTTAAATAAGTGATCGGAGATGGACGGATATGTTGAAAAGAAAATACGGGGAACGCCCGGGATGGAAGCGAATTTTAGAAAAAAGGTTTGCGCAAACATTTTTAGATACGGAAGAATTTACGGGGTATGTTTCTTTGCTGCATATCATACAAGCAGCAGAGCCTTTACTTTATCGGTCAATTATGAAGGAAAAGAGATCCGCATTGCTGATGACGGATTTATGTGGCTGCAGCAATTTCCTACCAATAAGCATCATTCAGTCACGACGATGTTTGATGCAAATGGCAATATCGTTCAATGGTACATCGATATTTGTCTGGAAAATGGACACAGTGCTAGTGGGCCATGGATGGATGATTTATTTTTAGACATCATTCTTTTGCCATCCGGGGACATTATCGAAAAAGATGCAACAGAACTTGAAGAGGCGCTGACAAGCGGCGTTGTTAATAAGGATCTTTACAACTTGGCATGGAACGAAGCCAGAACAATTAAAGGCATGTTACTGTCAGGAAGCTTTGACTTAGTAAATCTCTCAAACAAGCATAAAAACAGCTTACTAAACGAACTGCGCTAATAAAAAAATGGATCAAGTTGGTCAACTGCTTGGTTCGTTTTTATTTTCATCTGGCTTAACAATTTCCAACCACGAGATTGCACATAGCAAAAATAGGAACAGTACTCTAGCCCAATTCATAGTAAGCTAAAATTCCCCACCATTTACGATGCAATTCCCCTTTTCTCTTTATATTCTTGGGCTCTTTTGGATATTGACTCGTCAGCTCTTTTTATCCTTATATTCCTGCTTACTCCATTAGACGAGTCGAGGCTGGAGAAAGTTGCTATCCTTCTATCTTATCGCTCTCCAATTGTTCATTTATACTCGCTCCAAATCGTGTCATTCCCGTTCTTAGCCAGATTTTATAGCCGACAATGCCACCAATCGTGTTGAGGATTAAGTCATCCACATTGAAGGTTCGGCTGAAAAGGAGGCCAAAGTAGCTCAAGATTAGTTGCAAGATTTCTATAGTCAGACTGACGAGAAAAACAATTAAGCTTACTCTGGTCATACTCCTAAGATTGAAGAGGAGCCTGAGATAAACCCCTAAAGGGATTAACATAATAAAATTATAGAAAGTCAATTTGATGGAATTAAGAACAAACCATGTGCCCCTTTCTGATTCAAGATACCAATCATCTAGAAAGTGGAGAGGGATTAGTTGTATAGATACAAAGCTTTCTTTAGGAGGGATATAAATAGCCCCCATCGTCACATCCGTTAAAAAGAACAAATAAATGGCAAAACTATACGATACCAACCTGCGCAGCTGGGATTTCTTCTTTTTACTTTTGATATCAAATAGCATATAAACAATCGTGGCTATGATCACGAGGAATTGAAAAAGTGGGATCGCCATGAAACGCATTTTAATCCTCCTGTAAACTCATTCATATGAAATAAAATTCTTATCATGATCCTCTCTCTTGGCCTGTGATTCACGTATTTTTAGAGAGGCGGAAACGAGCAGCAAACTAAGCAAAGAGACATCGATGATTCTGACGACAGCAATTCCATAGCTTGAGATTGGAGCCCAGTCTGCTATGTACCAAAACGCGATCATGATATTGGCGAGCAGGAAAACCGCCAACCAAAAAATGATTTTCCGTTTGGCTGTGATAGCAGAGAGCACCGGTCGCTTCCATGCCTGAAAAAACATAAATCCAATGATCAGAGTGATTCCCAGCAGCGTGCTTCCATGCTGTAGAAACTTATACAACGGGATATCGTATCCGAACAGATGAAAGGTAATTGTGAAAAGTAATGGGAACTTCCCTACAACAACGCCATTTCCGTGGGTCAAGGAATCCCATGTCACGTGGGTTGCCATGCCAAATAAGGCAGAACAGATGAACACAACTGCCTTCATCATAACGGAAGATTGCTCCTTCTTCTCTACAGGCCTAACTTGCAGGCATTGCGGCAGATGGGCAAATAGCGGTTCATGGACAACTGCGTGATAGATAAAATAAACTAATAAAACGAGGGGAAGATTAAATAGGAAAAAACCTGAGAGCGTATGGCCGGCTGCTCCTGCCGGCTCCCCTCTTAAAAAATATTCAAAGTCCGGCGCCATGCTGCCGAATACCATCGCAGAAAAGTTAACAAACTTACTCCTTTTTGAAAATGGCAATACAGCGGCCGGATGGGCAAAAGTCAATGGCACAGTCACAAACTCCTCTTTTGATGATTGATATTTTATGAAAATAAAGTTTTTGATAAACAAGCTATACCCCATATAGCTTTTCGATTCCTATTATATATTTGTTTTAAAATGGAGAATGCCTTCTTTAATCTATTTAACTATTTAGCTTTAATTTGTGATTTCATAACGAGACTTACAAGAAGCGAGAGTACGGTAAAATATATAATATTCCTGATGAGCATGCCCTTTAATATAGTTAAAGCGAGAACTGTAAAAAAAATAACAATGATCAGCGGCATGACATACCATTTTTTAATCAACATAAATGCCAAAATTGAAAGTACGGTGATAATGGCGGGGAGCATCATAAATATTAGAATGCCTACCAATGACATCTTCCTTTTCAGTAAATTTTACCGTTCTACTAATATTGATGGATTTAATACCAAAATACTGATCGGGTCTCCATTTGATGCTAATTCATCTATTCAACATCGATAAATATAGATCTTATGTTAGTGGAAGTAAATCAAATCATTTATAGGCCAGTAATAGCCAATGCAGTCTTGTCGTTTGCACCCATTGAACCGAATGAAATCCAGATCGATACAATAGTTCGCTGAAATCTCCAACCAGTGCATAGTCCTCGCTGTCATCCCAATATTTTCTTATTTGCTGTTTTGCTTCGAGCATGGCGGAGGGCGAGGCAAACATAATATCAAGAATACCGATATAACCGCCTGGCTTCAGAGTTCGATACATCTCTTCGCATGCCTTTCGCCGTTCTGCTACGGGCACTTCATCAAAGCAAAAACTAGAAACAATCCCGTTAAATATATCGTCCTTATGCGGCAGTTCCTGAAAAGTACCGACATTCAGCTTGTAGTCGGGATGAAGCTTAATGCACTCGTTCAGCATCTTTTGTGACAGGTCGACACCGTAAATCTCGACTCCCTCTTTTTCAAGTTTCTCAGTAAATTTCCCCGTTCCGATTCCGATATCTAAAATTGTTTCTGCTTCATGTGCTCTGCAAAGATTTGCAGCTATCGAGATGCTCGTGCCATACCCCTCAAGAATGCCATTCGCATTTTCCACATCTGAATCATAACTGGATGCCCATTGATCAAACAGAACTCTCGTTTCCTCACTTGTCCTCACATTCACCACTCGTCAAACCCTCCTTATTTCTTTTCTTGCTTTTCCAGCAATTCAATAATTCTGTCCAGCTTCTGCTCGACATCTGGCAAATACCTGTTTTTATTCGAAGAATTAATTAGCAGTTTCCTGATAAAAAGGATGATTGAAACCATAAAAAGTATTACGAGACCGAACGTTATAAATGGATACAAGTAAAAAAAATAATCTCCACCCATCATGTCCCTCCTCATTTTTTAAAACTGCGCTTATCCTGCAATAGTCTCCGTCTGTTCCCCAAAATGCTTCACCTTCGACGGCAGCATGGCCGTTATAAAAAGTCCGATAGCAAAAATGGTGCCAATCAGGCTAAACACAATACAAAAGAGCTGCAACGAGAACCACTCGGCGAAAAAGCCCAAAATGAGCGTAAACACAATTTGGATGAGTCCCTGTGCCATATCAGCAATGCTGCCGAATCTGCCCATAATCGCAACGGGCACACTATGTTGAAAAAATGTGGCGTAGCCCGCATTGGCGAATGCCATGAAAAAGCCTAAAAAGACGAATGCCAACGTGGCTGTCCAGAAGTTAATCGATGAATAAAACAGCAGATAGCCAATTGCGGTCAACAACATTCCGGCACCTATATAAAGTCGCAAGGAGATTTTCTTTGCCAGCAAAGCAGATACAAAGGCTCCTCCCAACGCGCCCAGTCCTGTGATACTAACGATAAGCCCATAATCCCTGTCTGAGAGAGCCAAATGCTGTTTAATAAAGGTAACTTCTTGGGAGTCAAGCGCAAATCCGATTAACATTGCCATTTGAAACAGTATGTATATCGTTATAAAATATTTTGCCTTCTGCGAAAACTTCTGAACTTCTTTCCAGTCATTCAAAATCGTTCTCAAACGGATCGGCTCACGAACCTGGTCAATGTGATCATCGACATTCGGCAGCAAATAGATGAATAGAGCGCAAACAAAGAAAGTAATAGCATTGATGGTGATGCAAAGGTCAGTCCCAAATTGCATGATCAATACACCTGCGATTGCCGGTCCGAGCAAAAATGCCCCCGAATTGGTCATGCTCATTACCGAATTAAACCGTTTCCGATTTTCAGCAGGTACGAGTTTTGTAATGTACACCGACGAGCTGGGGCCAAAGAAGGAACCGGCAATATTGATGAGCAGCAGTACGAGATAAATCGCCCATAGGGAATGCATGAAAGGAATGCAGAAGACAAAAACACCTCTTATCACATCGATAATAATCATCAGTCTTCTTTTATTGGCGCGGTCTATTACACTTCCCGACCAAAAATTCATCAACAGTACGGCAATCGGCCGTATGATAAAAAGCCCGGCTACTGCAGCTGCAGACCCTGTCAAATTTAATATTGATAGATTCAAAGCGATTAAATAAATCCAGTTCCCCAAATAGGATATCCCAATTCCTGCGATCAGCAGAATTGGATTCCTCCAAGATGACATCCTATCACCCTTTCATATGTTTGGGTCGTTTTCTCCGAACATGCTTATTTTATGCTGCAAACTGTTAAAGTCGATTTCTTCCAGCCTGATATCGGGTTCTATCCAAGAAAATCCATCGTCCAAAAATCTTGGTACGACATGCAGGTGGAAATGGTCCACATCCTTAAACGCTCCGTTCTCTTGAAAAATAGTCGAACCATCGGTGTCTAGCACCTTTTCGAGGGACACGGCGATCTTTTGTGCGGCAAGCATGACTTCTACCAGGCTCAGTGGATCGGCATCTCTCAGTTCAAGAAAATGCCGTTTAGGAACGACGAGAACATGGCCCTGGTTGATCGGATATTTATCAAGAAAGCAGCAGACATGCTCATTCTCGTAAACAATGTGCGCCTTTGCCTTCCGGCTGATGATTCTGCAAAACAAGCAGTCTCTCATCCTCTCATCCCTCGCTTTCGTTCCACCTCAATGCCTTCCTCTCCATTTCAGCCACAAATGGCTTTTTCGCACGGCTGTAATCTTTTGTAGATGTATATATATTGGCCAGATCCTGCTTGAACCTGCTATAGGCATCCGCCTCTTCCGGATGTGCAAGAAGATAATCACGAAAGACAAGATGGCGCTGGATTTCCGGATTGTTCTCTCCATACACATGGAGATGGTGGCTACGATTCTCTCCGCCTTTCCGGAATAGACGTCTTCCCTCGATTCCCCATTCACCGGCGGCTTCATAGCCGAGATCCTGCAACCTGTCATTCAATTGGTCGACGGAATCGATGCTGTGCACAACGCAAAGCATGTCGATCACCGGCTTTGCCTTCATTCCCGGTACCGCCGTGCTGCCGAAATGTTCAAAAGCAATCGCTTCTTCTCCGAAAACAGGCGCTAACAAACTGACCTCCCTGGTAAACTTCTCTTTCCATTCCTGCGTATATTCTGTCAGCCTGATGTTCATGGAATCACCTCTCATTACCTACTTTTCCTTATGTTGTCTGCCAATCAAGTATAGCAGGTCAGCACCTTTGGCGGGTTCCCCATTAGGCAAGATAAAAGATTGATCAAAAGCTGCCCTGTGCCCATGGGCAGCTCTATCGTGGGATTGATTATCTTGCTGGGCTCTATTTAACTTTCGTTACTCTAATATCTCCCCAACCGATTAAGCTGATCAGACAACCTAAAATGGCGAAAACAATGACACTATTAAGCGGAGTTGGCGGCACGATGGTAGCTAATAAAAGTTGATCCAAAGTAAATACATTCGACCACTGTAAAACAGGAACAGCTAAAAACATCCAAGTTAAAGCTCCCGTTAGTAATATCAGCACCTGTCTAATCTTCACAGTCTTATCTCCTTTCCATTCTGCCAATTGTGTAAAATTTCGGTCTTCTCATTATGGGGGTTTCCATGATAGCTTTCGTTATTTCGATGTTATCGAGATGACAAATCTCCTCATCGCCTTATTCCGTTCCATGAGAGCTATTTATTTTTTTCGAGTTGATACTTGTAGACTTCTTCTCTATGCAAATTCTCCGCTTCCCGGAGCGTTCTAATATTAGCAGCCGCATAGATCGCATAAAGATATTCCTTGAACGCTTTCTCCAGTTCATCCGGTTTGATATGACCAGATGTTACTTTCTCCAACATGATGTTTTTTGCTTCATCTGTAATCCTTGACCCCTTCAACTTTTCCGGAAAGACAATCAGTTTATCGACCTTATCTGCAACGACCAGCTCTTTATTCATCAAATACCAATGATGCTTTTTTATTGCCTCTGCCTGAAAGACCTTTAAACGATTGTAGACAATCAGTGTTTCATTTTGAGCTTCTAAAAATTCCTCCAACTCATATAAAGGCAGGCTTTGTATAACGACTTTCTTCTGTTCTTCCCGATACTTTTTACCAAACAGCAGCAGGGCAATGACTACCAAAATCGAGACGCTGACCCATAATATCTTTTTGTTAGTCTTTTTTTGTATCATTCAATCGCCTCATTTCTTCCAGCAACTCTTGTCTTTCATTGTACTGTCAGAAAATCTTTTTAAGCCATCTTTTCAATACTCTGAGCATATGAGGCAAAATGTAGTGTTTGAAAAACAGGATGAACAAATATTTGTTATGGAATCGTTTTAATCCAGCATACTGGGCAGATTCCAGCTGAACCTGGCTATCTACTCAACAATCCGTTCAGCAGCAAAGGAACTGTCCAAGTTCCAGACTTCATCCCCTAATTCCGTTAGTAGCTGTTTCGCTCTTTTTTCGATGTTTTCTGGAAGGGTGTCTTTATTGAAATACTGGAGATCCAGGCTCTCCCCATCTGTCATTTCTAATGAACCACTCACGTCTTTCGCCTGGTACAAGGTGATGACACAGTAGGTCTCGTCTCCATTCGGATACCGGAAAAAATAGCGGGGACCCGAAAAAACTCCGATCAGCTTAAAATGGTTTGCAATCAGTCCTGTTTCTTCTTCCAACTCCCTAGAAGCTGTTTCCTCCAATGATTCATGCAACTCCATGGAACCGCCAGGCAAGCCCCAATCAAATGTATCTGAGCGGTGCTGAAAGAGAATTTCTCTTTTCTCATTTACAATCAGGATGGTAGCCCCGGCACTAATGATCGGTCTGCTTCCGATAACCTTTCGAAGATCGGTAATATACCCCAAAATTCTCACTCCTCAAGTTTCTATCTAGGCTCAATGATTCCAGAGCCAATTTAATCTGTAATTTCTTCTTGCTTCTGTATTTTTGCGGATTTCTCCCCTGTCCCTTTATATGCGGAGTAAAAGAAACCGAAAGACAGGATGTACATCAGCAACGGAAAGATCCATAAAGTTTCATGAAACCTTGCCGAATCACTGGCATATTCCCCGTATAAGTAAATCGTCATCCAACAAGCACAACAGAGTAAAATTACACCTGAGAGCTGCTTCATTTCTCCCCTGCTCCCTCCATTTTTCAAATGTTCCCTAACATCCTGACGACTTTTCCGCCAAGTTCGGGTCCTGTCTCCTCCATCCCGATTTTCCGGTAAAACTGCATCGCTTGCCCATTAGAAGGAGAAACCCGAAGATGGAATTCACGAACGCCGTGATTTTTGAAAAAACTGCGGGCGTACTCATCCAGCTGATTCCCGAAGCCAAGCCCCCGTTTTTCAGGAATCAAATAAAAGAGGTGTACATAGCCAATCCTTTTCTCTTCAAATTTGCGGATAGACAGTTCCAGTTGCCCGATCAGTTGATCTTGTTCAAAGACATGGACAAATCCATCCTAAAAGTCGCATGATTTCTTATTCAGCCAGGATACATATTCATCCGGAGAAAAGTCATCGTCATGACCAAAGCTCGCCATAAAAGAATCCCTGCGAAACTGAATCAACTGCTCGAGGTTGGCAGAAGAATCAATAGGATGAAAGCTCAGTTTTCTCCCGAGCATTCTATCCTATCATCTTTCTTTTAATTTCATCCTCAAACATCCTGTAACGCTCCCAAACTGTCGGAACGATGAGCCCTAGTTCATTCATCTTGACGATTTCTTCCCAATCCGCAAATTTGGCATCACACACTTCCCCCGCCTGCAGAATGAGGTCACTCAGCTCGATTTGACGCTCACTTTTCCAAATATAGCTGTCAAAAAAACAAGCCTTATTTCGGTTTTCGCCAAGCTTTATCAAATCGGAGCTTTTTGCCGATAATCCTGTCTCCTCCTCGAGTTCCCTGACTGCTCCTTCGAGACTAGACTCGCCGGCCAAAACCGAGCCGCCAGTGCTTTCCCATAATAAAGGGCGTGTCTTTATCGGGTCCCGTTTCGTCAAAAGCATCTTCCCATCCTGATTGATGGTAATGATTTCAACAACTTGGTGATATTCACCAGACTGAAGCGGCACTCCTCTTTTGTGGAGCTTATCAATCGGCTGTCGATTTTCATCATATAAATCCCATAATTCATCTGTTGCGGTATATTCCATTTGCAATCCACTTCCTTCTTGCCAGTTATGTTTTTTCTATTTTACGTATCCCAACCTACATAATTTCCATACAGCAGAACAACAGCTAAAGTCGACACGAATGCGGCCAAGCGGATCGGGTGGAAGAACTTATAGCGGCTGAGCGGCTCTAGCCGGTTCACGATTTCACCAAAAAATAACACACCAAACATGAACAATACAACTCTTGCACCTAGCGAAGTGATTTTCGTGTCGAGGTTTTGGATAAACAAAACAAACAAATACCCTATAAACCCGTTCAGCAGGATAACCATCGCATAATCACGGATTTTCAATTTCATTTGAACACTCCTTTCGCCAGATAGTTTAATTTTACCATAAATTGAAAGCGACCCCTAATAGTATTCGGAAAATCAATAATAAATGAATGACCAATCACTCATTATATGGTACACTCAGGCAAAACAAGTTGGAGGGATATAGTTGAAAATCGGAGACTCACTTACCTATGAACGGACTTTTACAATAGAGGAAGTGGAGCAATTCGGAAAGCTGACAGGTGATCTTGGCCGTCACCATGTCGTACCCGATGAACAAGGCCGGCTGATGGTTCACGGTTTCCTGACATCCAGCCTTGTCACAAAAATCGGCGGCGATGTCAATTATATTGCAAGCGAAATCAGCATCGATTTTCTCAGGCCGGTTTTTACGGGGGATACGGTCTTTTGCGAATTGACGGTAACAAGTGTTGAGGAGCACCCTAAATATTATCGCGTCCAAACCGTTTCTGTCTGCCGAAACCAAGCAGGCAAAGAAGTATTGAAAGCAGCCAGCAATGGCATCATCCGAAAACAACAGGAATAGAGGGATTTTGATAGCTGAAGAGAATCCTATATATAGAGACATATAGGAGGTTACGACTTGGATAAAACCTTATACTATTATATTGTCATCGGCGGCATTGCCGGTTTGATCTTTGGCGGTGTGTTTCATGGAATTAGCACACTCGTTCTCATTTATATCGGTCAGCAGCTTGCCATCATCATTTCAAATCAAAAGGGGAAAGAACAATAAGGAAGAGTTTGCTGATGGGATTTTGTATTTACAAAATGGAAAGGGAATAGTGGAATGGTCCATAAGTTGACAGATATTCGAGTGAAGAACAAATCAACCGTAAAACAAAAGGTCATTTCTATTGTGAGTGCAAGTATGCTTGGAATTGTTCTTGGTTTATTAGCCAAGATTGTCGACAACCCTGCTTATTTCAGTCCGATTTTTACAAATATTGGCGACCGCCTAGGTATATGGGTTTTTGTAGCTGCACTCATTTCCGTTTTCAGCTATTCCCCTGCTTTAGCAGCTGTCAAAGGGCTTGCCTTTTTTGGATCGATGCTGATCGTTTATTATTTGTATACCACCCTTTTCCTGCATTTTTTCCCGGCAAGAGAGATGATATTTTGGAGTATATGTGCCGTGATAACACCTGTTTGTGCATATGTAATGTGGTATGCACGTGGAAACAGTTTTCTCTCAGCAGTTATCACTGCCCTTCCAATCATAATACTGCTGGCAGAAGGTTTTGCACTCGGCAATGCCTACTTGCGTGTTCATACTCATTATTACTTAATCCCATGGCTGATCGGGATATATTTCCTAATGATCATTGTTTTGTTGCTGATTGTTCCAAAAAATAAAACACAGCTCTTGATCATTCTACCGCTATCCCTTCTTCTCTCTTTCATCTTGATCAAACTGAATACATACTATGGCTTTTGGCAGTATATCTAACAAGGTGGCAGCGGCAAGTTGCTGCCGCCACGCCAGGAGTTCTTCAAGCATGAAAGCCAATTTTCCGCTTAATTACCTTTAAGAATGGAATTGTATACTCCCTCGCTTTTTCAGCACCTACCTTTAAGATTTCATCAACCTTTTCCGGGGAAGCGATTAAGTCTTCGTATTTTTCACGAGGTTCTTCTAAAAATCGGTTCATGACTAAAAATAGCTCTTTTTTTACTTCGCCCCATCCTATCCCTTCTTCATAATTATTCTTCATCGCTTCAACCTCGGTTGTTGAAGCAAATTCCTTATATAAGGTAAACAAAGTCGATGTGTCCGGATCCTTTGGATCTTCAGGCGGTAAAGAATCGGTTTTGATTTTATTAATCAACTTTTGCAGGTTTTTTGGTTTTTCAAATAGCGGAATCGTATTATGATAACTTTTGCTCATTTTTTTGCCATCGAGTCCCGGGACTACAGCAGCATTCTCTTGCACTTGGTATTCTGGAAGCGTGAATGTTTCCCCGTAATGGTTATTAAAACTCTCCGCTATGTCTCTTGCGATTTCCACATGCTGTATTTGATCCTTTCCAACAGGAACCACATTGGATTTGAACATCAAGATATCCGCTGCCATCAAAATCGGATACGTAAATAAACCCATATTTACCCCATCGTCGGTATCCCGGTTCATTTCCTTGTTCGTTTCGACAATTGCTTTATAAGCATGGGCCCGGTTCATTAAGCCTTTAGAGGAAAAACAAGCGAGGA
Source organism: Lederbergia sp. B243.17 (assembly GCF_057657925.1). NCBI lineage: Bacteria > Bacillati > Bacillota > Bacilli > Caryophanales > Bacillaceae > Lederbergia > Lederbergia sp. B243.17. The sequence continues at coordinate 5,938 of NZ_JBWBKF010000046.1, read as the reverse complement.
TCCAGCTCAACTCAAAAATTTCAGGCACATCGGATTGACGATAAAAAATAACCTTGTTTGGATCCAGACCCAGGGCCAACCAAGTCGCAGCAATCCCGGACGACAACTGCCTGAATTCGTTACCATCATGAATTTTTGTCAGCCCATGAGCATCCGCCACAAAATAAATGGGCTGGGCATCCGGTAACGTTGCCAAGGCGAGTGCCGGTTTGATCGCTCCGATGTAATTTCCTAAATGAATCTGTCCTGTTGGTTTGATGCCGGTAAAAACAACTTTTCCCATGATAATCTCCCCTATCTCAGAAATGCAAAAAGGGCTACCCATCCTAATACAATAAGGACGAGTAACCCGTGGTGCCACCTTCATTCGTTTACAAATGTAAACGCGCTTTTTCGGTACAATGATATACCTAGTCTTTTTTAACGGTAAGACGTTCCGCTAAACCTACTAAACGTTCAATTTAGAAGCTCAGAAGCCCATTCAGCAATCTTTCCGTACTGATTTTCACCAACCATCAGCTCTCTAAAACGGTAGGAAAGCCTACTCTTCTTCATCATCGCAATACATGATTTTTAATTAATGTATCTCATTATATTCTTCTTGCATTGGCAGGTCAATGAATTATTTTGGTGCAGCACTATTGCTGCTTCTTCAAAATTCTGCGGTCAGCGGCATGAAGACAGCACCCGGAAGCGGAAACGAACCTTTGAACATCAAGACGTTCTCGTCTTCGAAAGGTAAAGCTTCCGTGCGATCGAGTGATAGCAAGTCGGGCGAAAAATACAGCTCCACTGAGGAAAACGGTCCGAGATACGAACAGAGTGCTACAAAATCCGGAATGGTTTCACTGATGATATCGTAAAGACGGATTGTTTCGCCGAACCGTTCAAAAACGACAATTGTCTGCAATTCCTCGATCCAGTACATCGAGCCGCCTACTTGCGGGCGGTACAAATTGAAATAAAACGGATGTTCATGACCGATCGGCGCGAACATGTTCGAGACTGGCTCATGTTTTGGCAGCAGCTCACGCAACAAGATCACATCTTCATCAAGATAAGGATCGAGCTTTTTCATCGGCTTTTTTGGCGCCAGCATCTTTGTCTCGATTCGATAGTAAACTTGCGGAATGGCCTCGAAGCCGAACGGAATATACAATTCGGGCGTGCTCGTATATAAAAAAGAGCCATCTGCCGTTTCATCCAACTCCTCCAGCATCTCAGCAAACAGCCTTTTCATTAACCCGCGCCCTCGGTACTCCGGAAGGGTCATGACCGATTGAATGCCGGCACACTTCCGCTGCCTTCCATCGATTTGCATAAGGAGCGGGAACGCCGAAACATTGGACACAGCACTTTCCCCGTCAAAAAACGTATACGGCATATATTCGCGGCTCCATAGACCCCGCATATAAAACTCTCGCAATATCCCCGGCTCAATGCCAAACACTTTATCGAATAACGGATACAAGCTCTCCCTCTTCGCATCATCCGCTATATATCCCTTTAAAAACTGGAAGTTTTCCATACATCCACCCCGAATTCAAAAAATACATCCCTTACCTATATTCGTGCTTTTGGGGGAATGTCCTCCTAATTGGATTAATATTTCTTCTGCCTTGATCGTGTTACTGTGCATTTACTCTATTGTTACTTTTATAAGCACGATAAACATCGATCAAACCGACTGTGGTGATTTAAATAGCCAAATAACTATCTACAACAAATCGCCTCCAATCGTTGCCACATATCCAATCGTAATAAGATGGACTTCCGAAATGACGGTATAGAGGCAAAATGAAATTAATATGCTTTTTCTTTCTGCACATAAGAATCAAAATAGTCATGGCTAGTAGGAACGTCAACATGACCAAAAAAATTTGGTAAATATTCCATTAAACTCCCTATTATACTATAATAAATTGAAAATTGATGACATTTAACATGCGGCTTCTGTTCTGTTACGTGTTGGATTCCATATATTACAGCTCTGCAATTAATAATTTTAAACAAGAGAATGGTAAACAAAGGTCAGAAGACGAGGAGAAAATATGCGAAAATTACCGATACTGCTTTTCAGCCTGTCAATGTTATTAATAGGCTGTTCGGAGGAAGGTGAGAAGGAAAAAACGGAAATGGATATGCCTTCTGAAAACGAGACTCAATTAAATGATGAAAGTGATAAGGACAGCGCAACTCTCTCATACGAAGATTATTGGGCACTTTTTGAAAAAATAAAAGAAGAATTGGATGTAGAAGGGCTTGAGATAAAAGGATCTACAGAAGGAGATTTATTCACGATTGTCGACAAGGAGCTGACCTTTGGTAAGAGAGAAATGCTGACAGTAGATGGCATGTTCCAAGGAAAAGGCTCATCCTCCACGCAAGAAACCATCTTTCTCGAAAATCCGGAGAGCTCCATTTTAGTCACGGTTACTTTTGCCTTTACGGATACCTACATAGGGAATGACATGCTATTATACGAGCAAAATATTGATAATGATATTAACCGAGATTTGGCCAAGCAAACCGAACTTATAGCCATAACCTATAAAAATTTGGTCATCACTGTTTTGCAATCCGCCAACGAGAAAAGAAACTTGGACATGACACAAAGTGTTTTAAAGGGGATCATAAGCATCTTAAATGTAGAGAAATAGTTTGCTGGCTCATGCTATGGAATGAAACAGCCCGGCAAGGGCCGGGCTGTTTGTCTACTTCTCAAGAGATTCTACACGTGCTGCTAATTCACTCAGAGCTTTTCTTATTTCCTCAATCGAGGCCAACGTATCCTCATGCAGTTTTTTGAAGTTATTTCTCAGACGATTCGTCACAATGGCTGCTTCTTGCCGCGTGATATAACCTTGCGGCCGGGTACGGTCGAAATAGCCATTTTCGCTTGCTTCTTCCCAATCTTTTGCCGCCCATTTGCTGACGGGATCATTATTGTTCAGCCTTTTTTCCATGGCCGCAACTTGCTGCTTCAATTTTGCAATTTCTTCTTTCATGGCCACTTCCTCCTTATCAATTGCAGCTACTTTTACGATTGGCGGAATGGTCGGCTTCTTTCCAGCCTGAAGCTCGGCGAGTGACAATCCTCCGGTATACTGAAGGTGCGGATAATCAACAAATCCCTCCCATTCGCCGCCCCATTCAAAACCAAGTCCTTTGCCGATTGCGGCAGCTCGGCGCCATTCATTCGTCACTTCCCACATTCCGGTTGCCCCATCTGCGGAAACAAGGAAAAAATCGATAGCCAATCCATAATTATGGATCGACTGTCCCGGCTTAGCATTCGTAACAACCGGTTTGCCTGGCTGCGCATATTGTTTTCCGTTATAGAGGTAACTCGCACGCCCTTGGCCGTACAGCTTTGCCTGTTCATCGAATGATCGAAATCCGCTGCTAATCTCTACATAAATCCCTTCCGTATAAGCCCGGTGAATCAATTCAATCGCCCGTTCTTTGATATGGGGATCAACTGCTCCCATGTTGCGGACGCTCCGGTCAATCAGTGTTTGGACAGCGACGGTCATGTTCCTCACACCTTTCTTCGCTAATTTTTTTGCAAAAGCATCTTGTCTTACCCTAACAGCTTTATGCGGCAAAGTTCGTCCAAGCTTGGGTCTCTTCCATGCATCCTTTTCCTATTTATGCAGTTGAACTGTGACCGCACAAAAAAGGCACCCGAATACCGAGCGCCCTTTCAGCCTTTTTCTTCTATAATAGATATAGCAAACTACTCATATATTCTTAATTCCCTTTTGCCTCCGCTGCCTTGTCTGAATAAAAGTTGATATACAAAAAATTACAAATATATCTATTTTAATTTTTTTAATCAAGGTATCATGTATTAGTATTAAATTCTATTTTTCTAATCCATTCCCCCGTTTTTCTTAGCGTGGTTGTATAATCCCATCAATGATATTCTTTCTACACAATTGCTCGTATTTGTATTAACAGGAGTCATGCTCGTGAAATCATTCAGTTTCAAAAGATAATTGATTCCTTACGGTTGAGTTCTTAATAAAGTTTTCTTTATGTTCAACAGTCATAAAGCGAAGTTTTTTCGTTCTTTTAAACCGATAAAAGTTTACATAATATCATTATGGAAAACTTAATAAACTAGTCCTTACTTTTTATTAAAGAGAATAATTTTTAAAAGTGATATCAAGTGATCCTAGTTGATTAAAATTTCTATTTTCCATAGCTGCCAGAGGGCTTAGCGTCACTGGCGGTAAGTGTATTAGTACTGCCTACCACGCGAGTAGAGGGGTGTGTGGATAGCTCGTTTGTAGCCATCACTTTTCACGCACCATTTCCCCCTCCTACAATTCACTCTCCACTCAAATTAACTAAATTTACTCCCTAACTAACAATTTCCTTGCGCATTAATCGATCAGTATCGGCCGACCTAATCTGAATGTCACTTCAAGCTGAAACACCGGACAGCTCATTTATCTCCTGTTCCTCGGTGATGCGGCTGTCCATTGTAACGCCCCAGTTGGCATTCTGCAGAGTTACAATGACGCCTAGGTCACATCTCATTTTCATACTTGAATGTAGATTCAGATTGAATATGCTATACGAGAAACCTTTCTCTGCTCGTGCAGCCGATCGGCGATTTGTTAGGCTTTATACAGGTAAATATACAACTCCAATTCGCCAATAGCGCACAATAAAGAGAGATTCATAATTTGAATTCTCTCCGAGCAGTCGCTATTTTGTGTTAAGATACGAATGCATTTCAGTTGAGAGCTCCTGCCTATTATAATTCTTCATTTCTTCTTTTTACTTTTTTTCTTATTTTTATTTATTGATGGCTTATTGTGTTTTGCACTATTCCCAATACTTTTCTCTTGTTTCGGCTTCTCCTCTTCCTCCTTTTTCTCGTTACTTAAATCAAATATGAATTTTGCTACACTCAGTAAAATTAAGACCATCGCTAAACAACAAACAAACAAATACACTCTTTGAACGATTAACACGTTCCAAAATGAAAGCAAGAAACTTAAAACACTAAATAGCATCAACAGGATTATTTCTCTTAGAAATGCTAAAACTTTTTTGTCATTCCGTATGGAAATTGATATTGCTCCCATTCCTACCGCTACAGTTAAATTGGTTTGTGCCAATTCTCTTAAAAGGTAAGTCACCTGTTTGTTCGGTAGTGTAATAACCAAAATCACGGAGACACCAATAATAAAAACGATAAGAAGACCGATTATAAAAAAACTTTTAAATACCTTGTTTATGTGATTGTCCAATTTACCTACTAGCTTTCTAATCATCCTATCCACCCCACTCTCTAATCTTAATACGTCTTAGAAAGAAGGAAGTTCCCCAATTAACAGTAATTGATTCTATTTAGCGCTCTGCTCTGTAGCAATCCCGGCCTCAAACGCCTCATTCTTATCCATTTCTTCTCTACTTCAACGGTAGATCATCAGCCTTGAACCGAAATAGTTATTCTTCTCTAACATTATCTGTTCCAAATAAACGTCGTGCATAATATAGATCAGCAGGGGCATAAGTCGGTTTTCAATGACTGGATTCTTACATTGGATGCTTTTTGTTACTACTTCAATTGCCTTTCGCGCTTGTATAGGTATCTTCTCCATCACCTCACTCCCATGTCCATTGCTAGCTTTGGCAATGCCCGATTCTGCAACTTAGTAGCCTCCCCTGGGCTTACTAATTAAAGATTTTGGCATGGAAGTAGAAAAATTACTGTGGAATTTTAAGCTCATATATCCATAAAATAAAAAATGAGGCTGGGACAAAACCCCCTCTAATCTGAAAAAAGCCGGCGAAATTTTACGATGAGTAAAATTTCGCCGGCTTTCATTATTTTTCATAAAAGATAAGGACCACTTCTGATAAAATTAAGTTACCACACCAAATCATATCGGAAAGAAGGGTCCTTATGTTTAAAAAT
>NZ_JBWBKF010000044.1:0-403 GCF_057657925.1 Lederbergia sp. B243.17 | reverse complement strand
AATACCATCAAGGACTCATTGAAAAATCCAATCAACTCTACACGGAACTGCTTGAAAAAGAGATCCTGCCCGCAATTGAACGTGAAAATGAAGAATCCTTAACCGTTGAAGAACTCGGACAAATGATTCAAAAAGTAGACGCTGTCATCACAGATTACGATGAGAGAATCGAAGCTTCTTTGGACATCAAAGAGAGAAAAGCGTTAAGAGGTGAACGCAAGTTCCCAAAACAGGCCCGGAAACAACTGATGGATTATAGGGTTCGCAAACAGAAATACCAACGGGATTTCGAAATCCTTGGCATGCGCAATAGTTATTCAAAAACGGATCCTGATGCGACGTTTATGCGGATGAAAGATGACTACATGGGAAATGGCCATTTGAAAGCAGGGTACAATGTTCA
>NZ_JBWBKF010000043.1:0-111727 GCF_057657925.1 Lederbergia sp. B243.17 | reverse complement strand
TGGACAGACTCCTTCATCGGGTCGAAGTAATCCACCTGAATGAGGACAGTTATCGAATCAAACACAGAAGCACCATATTCAGAGAAGAACATGTTCAATCCTAGTTAGCAAAAAGTGTTCAAAACTACTTGACGGTAACAGCAAACCAATTAAATCGGCATCCCCGTCTCTATTGTTCTCCGTTCTGTGATAAACAAAGTTGTCTAAAACAAAAAATCCATTTAGTCGTAAATACCAATATGCAAGTTCTTCCCCATAATTTTTCATGTCATGACTGTTCTCCTATATTCTCTCTTAGGTAATCCTGATTAATAGCTAACTACAGGAATATTATAACATGTAAAAAAATAGAACGAGATTTTTTGCTTCTATACTCCAATTTAAACCTTCCTCCTTTCCCTTTCTACGCGGTCGATACTTGTCGCCTTGAACACATTCAAAGAGCTTCTTTGACAAATGTATATACTCTCGCTGCTGTGTATTTCAAGCCTGCCACCTTTAACCCACTAAGAGCATGTATGGGTGTTCCTCCTTTCAGTCCTAATACCTCTTTTATGAATAAATAAGTTATTATGTTACTTTTACGGAAAAATAGTTATCAACGCAAAAAGAGCAGATACAATAGCTTCTACCACATAGTTGCTATCATCCTGCTCCCATAATATTATTAACTGATTTAGTAATTCATTAAATTATCTTCTATTGCCTTGTAATTTGGTTTCACATTCTCATAGTAGTATGTCTTCGACAATAGTTTGCTTGCTTTCTCTTCCATAAAAAATGTAGCAATAATCGTGTCTATTTTTTTGTCTTCTTCGACACTCTCAACAGTTAATACTAGACTATTACTGTCGCCTTCAGCCTTGGGAACGTTGACCTAGATGTAAAATGGTGTTTTATGCTTGCCTATTTGCTCTGTTGCCTTTGCTATATCCAAAACACCAAGAGCGACAAGTTTGTCTATTTATCCTTTGTCTGTTACTATCACAACCATACTTAGCTAGTAAATCTTTAACATCCACTTTAACATCTAACAGTCCCTTGCGTTTGGTCATACAAAAAAACCTCCTATATCGTTAAATAGTCGATATACGGTGTAATTTCTTACATGACCGTTATACTGACCGTTTCACTAAACGATATAAGAGGTTGATTTGACGGGCTTATGTACCCATTTTTTTAGCGTCCCAGGAGAGATTCGAACTCCCGATCGACGGCCTAGAAGGCCGTTGCTCTTTCCTGCTGAGCTACTTATCGAATTAGTGATTCGGTCAAATTACGTACTTAGACCGAGATTCAAGCTTGAAGCAAAGCCATGTTTGTTTCGTTCTTAACTCCATTTCGTGTGTCTGTCAGATGTCACAAATACCCTACCTCAATATCAGAAATCGTGACGCCTCCAAAGCTCTCTTTTTTTTACAAACAGTCAATAATTTTACCAATCATCGAATAACACTTCTTTAATTACTATTATTTATCAACAACGCTGAAACTTTTCGAACGTTTATTCGTATGAATATTAAAGTATTTCCAAAGGTGGTCTAAACAATGAAAATATTCTTTCGAATTACCCTGTTATTTTTAGCTGTTTTGTGTTCACTAACATTATTATCGCAACTTACACATTATCCTTTGATATTATTAATCATACTAGCCGTAATCGGAATGGCAGGGCTTTTGCTTCAGAAAAAAATATATAATAAGTTTCTTCAACAGTTCAGGTTTATCTACGATACATCTAACCTAGAAGTTCCCAATTTGATAAAAAATATAAACGCTGCAGGAATGGAACTTGCTTTTATTTTCATCCTTGCTTCAATAGGTGCTAATCCTGTTACTGATTTAATCGAAGGTAAAATAAAAACAACCTTCTCATATAATACACTATTCTTTGAATTGGCATTAATTTCTATTTTTTTTGCTATTATTCCTACCCTTATTTATATTATTTATCATTTCATAAAGAACCCTGAAGAAAATTAACTGGACAAGCTAAGACAAATGAATGTCTTAGTTTTTTTGTTCATAACCCATCTATAGCAAACGTAAGTCAAGAAGCCTATTTTCATTTTATGCAACATTAGGCCCCATAGAGCCACAAGTAATTTAGAAATATCTATACTTCTATGTAAATTATGATAATAATTATTAAAAGTAGAAGTCAAGCCTATAGTAATTATCTAAGTTATCTAGTCTGGATAGGAAAAAATCCCCCTATTTCATTCGCAAATTGATGTAAGGGTAAACAATCTATATTTACATTGTGTTTATTTTGTTTCTAGAGTAGAAGATTATGATAATGAATTTATAAATTTTTCACTTTAACCCCTATTAAAACAATAAATCCACTTTTACATTAATAGATTGCTAAAACTTAGATTTTTACTATCAATTATTAAAGCATTTACTTAAGAATGATTTTAGAGTCTTTAAACGTGTGAGCTTTGTCTGATTTGAAACAATCATTGAACCTATCACCGATAAGTTGTATCTACTTTTATATCCTCCAAATATTCTACATACGCTGCCTTTTGGAAATGTGGACTATAGTTTCATAACCCTTTATTATAAGCTCTCTATAGCCACATGTTTTCATTTGTTGAAGAATAATAATCAATGCATCCTCAATGCTTTTTGAATCATTAACTTTTACCTTGGATTGTTGCGGTATGATTTCGACTTCCTCTGTATCAAAATCTACATCAAACAAACCCGATTTCTAAGTCATAATAAAAAATCCTTCATCTTGATTGAAATAGAAGTTAATTCCGGAACTATAATCACGTATAAAAAAAGGGATTCTGCATCGATGAACGAAGCCCCGACCGAATCCCTAATTTCTCACAAACCTTTATGTATTAAAGGTTTGAGACTGTTAAACTGTACGTCCCAGAAGGGAATAGAACTCCCGAGCGAATGTCCTTCTATGTGACCGAAGACTGACACAATCCCAGACGGGGAGGGGGTGCATAGAGCCATCTACCAGTCAATCCCCAAGCCTCATCCCCTCAAGCACCCTCGCCTTCTATTTAAACCAACCCTTCTTCTTCGACTGGGCAATCGCTTCAATCCGGTTGGTGACTTCGAGTTTATCCATGATCTGCGATATATAATTGCGGACAGTACCCGTTTTGATGCTCAGTTCGTCGGCGATTTCTTTTGTGTTGAGGCCGTCCGCGACAAGTTCCAGAACGGCTTTTTCCCTTTCGGTCAGCGGGTTTTCTTCGCTGTAGAGATCGTCCATCAATTCAGGTGCATACATCCGCCTGCCTGCCATGACGGCTCGGACGGAGCTTGCGAGTTCTTCGCTCGGGCTGTCTTTCAGCAAGTAGCCTTGGACGCCGGCACGGATTGCCCGCTGGAAATATCCGGTTCTCGCAAAAGTGGTCAGAATGATCACTTTGCAGCCGGTGTCCTGGATTTCCTCGGCCGCTTCCAATCCGGTTTTTTCCGGCATTTCAATATCCATGATGCAAATATCCGGCGAAAGGCTGCGGACAAGTTCCACTGCTTCTGTTCCATTCGCCGCTTTACCGACCACTTCCATGTCCTCTTCCAGACTTAGCAGTGATCCGAGTGCCCCGAGCATCATCCGTTGGTCTTCTGCCAGTACGATTCTGATCATGATTCCACCGCCTTTCCTTCCTGCCCTTTCACTTTCGGTACGGTCATGATGACGGTTGTGCCTTTCCCCGTCTCAAGTTTCAAGCTTCCATTTACAAACTCAAGCCTCTCCCTCATTCCAGAAAGTCCGTTTCCCGGTTCAAGTTTCTCGCCGAGTCCGCGGCCATCGTCACTCACTGTCACAGTCACTTCCCGTTCATTTTGTTCGATGATGATGTTGCAAGCCGATGCGTTGCTATGCTTCACGACATTCGTTACCGCTTCTTTCAAACACATGCTTAAAATGTTTTCAAGGAAAAGGTTGACGTTTTGCAGCGGAGGGTTATAACTGGCAGAGTAGCCGATTCCTGCCGCTATCAAAATCTGCTCCACCATCACCAGTTCGTCCCTAAGCTTGATTCCTCGCATAGCTGACACCATATTCCGCACTTCGTTCAGTGCGGTCCTTGCCGTCTGCTGGACATCCTTCAACTCCGCCTTCGCCTGTTCCGGATCTTTATAGACCAGTTTTCCGGCCAGATCACTTTTCAAGCCGATCAGCGACAGCTTTTGCCCTAGCGTATCATGCAGGTCTCTGGCAATCCGCTGCCGCTCCTCCTGTTTGACCAATTCGGCAATCCTCGTGTTTGCGACTTCGAGCTGCGCTTCCAGTTTCTCCTGTTTTTTTCGATTGAAGACATTGAACGGGAGAAGGATAACAGAGATATAAATGATGACAATGAACGGGATCTGTTTCAAAAAGAGCGGATCCTGCATGACGAGATTGAAATTGATCGATGCAGTGGTTGCCACGAGATGGATGATGTACAAGGTTAGAAAGGCAATCCGGTTTTTGATGTTTCCGTTATAATACGCGATATAAAATGCAAAATAGATAAATTGAAAAAGAATCGTCATCGTAATGGATATGGCGATCAAAATGCAGGTCCATAAATAGACCGGCCAGCGCTTAGAAAGGAAGGCGAGCCGGAAAACAATGAAAAACAGGCCGGTCAGCACGATTCCCGTAATGGTCTCAATGATGGATGTAGACTGGAATATAAAATAAAACGGCAGGATTGTGAAGATGCTCCAAATATAAGGCGAAATGCCTGACAGCTTGCTTGCGATTCGTTTCTTCATCTTTTTCCTCCGTTCCGATAAATAAAAGGCAAGCCCTCCATGCCATCATACCACATGGGGGCTTGCCTGCCTTGCCAATTCAGGATTTTGCGGTTTTGACTGAAGGTTTCACTTTCGTTCTCTTTTCATTTTCCATGCTTTTGATTTCGCTGAAGCTGATGAATTGTTTCTCTTTTTCATCCCATAGCTTAAAGCGAAGTGATTTCAAGCTTGTCTTCAATGTAATCGTCGGGACGTCCTGGAAGGTTTCATGCTTTTCATGCAACTCTTCCAGATAATAATTCGGCACACGCGGGCTCAAATGGTGGATATGGTGAAAGCCGATATTGCCGGTCAGCCATTGAAGCACTTTCGGCAGTTTATAGTAAGAGCTTCCGTCCATTGCCGCTTTGACAAAATCCCACTGATCCTGCGTCTCGTAATACGTATCCTCAAATTGATGCTGGACATAAAAGAGCCAAATGCCGAGAGAACCGGAGAGGAAGAAAATCGGCCCCTGGATGAGCAGAAATGCCTGCCAGCCGACGATCCAGCACACCAGTGCAGCTGAGGCCACTATCAGAAAGTTCGTCAGATAGGTGTTTCTTCGCTCTTTCGGTTTTGCGGTTTTTGTATTGAACCGGTACGCGATCAGAAACACGTAAATAGGTCCAAGCACAAACATAACGAAAGGATTACGGTAGATTCTATAGCTGAGCCTTCTCCATTTCGAAGCTTCCAAATACTCGTCCACTGTCATTACCCATACATCGCCGATCCCACGCTTGTCGAGGTTGCTGCTTGTTGCGTGATGGATCGAATGGCTGTGTTTCCACTGTTCGTAAGGGACAAGCGTCAGAACACCCGTGATGGTTCCTAAAATCCGGTTGGCCCGCCTGTTTTTGAAAAAGGACATATGGCAGCAATCATGGAAAATGATGAAAATCCGCACGAGGAATCCTGCTGCGACTGCACTGATGGCAAGCGTCAGCCAATAGGAAACGGACATGCTTTTCAGCGCCAAATACCAAAGGGCGAAAAACGGCAAAAGGGTGTTTACAATCTGCCAGATGCTCGTTCTCAAATTTGCTTTTTCATATGGAGCCACTTGTTTTCTCATACTTTTATGGTCATGGAATGACATATACGTACCTCCCTATAAAACTCTGTATCTTTAGGATAAGGGAAGAATTCGTTTTCATACAGGCATAATTGTCATGAGAAAAACATGACACTTGTCATGGTGATTGGAAACCGCAACCAGTTGGATAGAAAATAGTCCATCCGCACACCGGATGGACTCTGTGATTTATATTATTTTCGGTACACCGGCAGTGAGCAGCAGCGGAATGAGCCGCCGGACTTGATGATTTCCGACATGTCCACTTCCAGCACATTAAAATTCCGGCTGCGGAGACTCCGGTTCACTTCTTCGTTGACCGGCAGGCTTAACACCTTCTTGTCGCCGATCGACAGAACGTTCGTACCGAGTGTGAACTGTTCTTCCTTCGACACTTCGATCAGCTTGTAGCGTGAATCGAGCATCGACAGTGTTTCCCGGTCAAGCGCTTCCGGGAAAACGAGTGCATCCTTTTCGGAAAGGATGTTGAAAACACAATCAAGATGCAGGTATTCCTCTTTGAACGGCACCGGCACTATTTGGTGGTCAGGCAATTTATTAATCAGTTCAACGATCGCCTCCCCGTTCGTCCGGCTGCTGACGCCGACATAAACGGTGTTGCGGTCGACGATGACATCGCCGCCTTCGATCGTGCCGTGTGTCAACTGCTCAAAGGGAATCTTTTCGTGCTGCAGTTTTTCGGTGAGCACGTCTTCTTCTCCCTGCCTGATTTCCGCAGCCATTTCCCCGACAAACACTTTTTCCCCGATCGTAAAGCCAATGTCACGGGTGAATACTTGCTCTGGAAACTCTTTCCGGGGCGGAAGAAGGGTGACATGCACCCCATTATCTTCAAGTGTCGCAGCAAAAGCTTGATGTTCCTTCAACGCCCTGTCCGGGTCGATATTTTCATCCGCATATTGTTTCTGCGTTTCATTAATGATGTCTTTGATTTCCATATGTGTCGGCGGGCAGAGAATCACTTTTTGTAAAGCATCATACTCGCTGTTGCAAAAAGCGGCGCCTCGCCGGTCGGATACGATAGTCATGAACGGCCTCCTGTTTCGGTATAACTACTGACTGTTCTTTACCCGTTTTGGATCAGCCGCAAACTAATCAAGAGAAAGTCGCAGGCAGTAAGTGTTCAACGACAATCGTGTTGATCGCATTGATATACGCCTCAGCGCTCGCCTTAAGAATGTCGGTATGCGATGCTTTGGCGATATATGTTTCACCCTGGAATTCCACTTGGATTTTTACTTTGCCCAAAGCTTCTTTCCCCCTCGAAACACTTCTTATGTCGTATTGAACGAGCTTCACATCAATACTGCATGCGTCCATGATGGCGGAATATAAGGCGTCGATCGGGCCGGAGCCAGCCGCACTTCCTTTTATCGATTCACCAGCTTTCTTTAGTTCAACGCTGGCAAAAGGGAACTTTGAATTGCTGACGACTTGAAGGTCAAGTAATTCGTAAAAGTGGTCGCTGAAATGGTGGACGTCCTCCTCCATCGGGTTATGCTTCTTGTAATGGTTCTCAATGATCACATAGAGATCATGGTTGTATACTTCTTTTTTGGCGTCGGCCAATTCAAGAAAATCAGCAAATATGTCTTCGAACTCCGCTTCTTCAAACGGCTGCATGCCTAATTTTTGAAAAGCGGTTTTTACGGCATGTCTTCCGGACCGGGCAGTCAATACAAGCTCCATGTCATCAAGCCCGATATCGGCAGGCTGAATGATTTCATACGTATCTCTTGATTTGATCAGTCCATCCTGGTGAATGCCCGAAGAATGGGCAAACGCATTTTCGCCGGTAATCGCTTTATTCACTTGGACGTCCAGCCCCATAAAACCACTTACCATCCTTGATGTATTCATAATTTCCTTCGTCTGTATATCCGTGTATGCTTGGTAGATTTCAGGACGCGTATGGAGGGCCATCACGACTTCCTCCAAGGATGCATTTCCTGCCCGTTCTCCGATTCCGTTGATTGTGCACTCCACTTTGTCCGCGCCATTTTTAATGGCTGCCAATGTATTGGCTGTCGCCATGCCCAAATCGTTGTGGCAGTGGACACTTAACAGCACTTGATCATTCAAATTCTTTAAGCGGTCATTGATCCGATAGATCAAGTGGCCGAATTCCTCCGGCTCAGCGAACCCGACGGTATCGGGCACATTGATCATCGTCGCTCCCGCTTTGACAACCGCTTCAATCGTTGCCCATAAATAGTCAAAATCAGATCGGGAAGCGTCTTCTGTTGAATATTGCACATCCGGAAGCAGTGTTTTGGCGTATTTGACAGCCTCCACTCCAATATTCATGATTTCGTTTTTCGATTTGCCGAATTTCTTTTCTGCGTGAATGTCCGATGTGCCCAAAACGATATGGATAAGCGGATTTTCAGCATATTTTACGCTTGAATAGACTGCATCGATATCTGACTGAACGGCCCGGGCTAAGGCGGTAATGATCACATCATCCTTGTTCCCTACCTTCATCGCGATTTCCTTGACAGCCTGAAAATCGCCGGCGGAGGATGAGGGGAATCCCGCTTCGATCATATCGACTCGGAGATTTCTTAATTGCTTTGCGACCTCAAGTTTTTCATATAAATTCAATTTCGCACCCGGCACTTGTTCTCCATCTCTCAACGTCGTGTCAAACACCCATATTTTCTTTGTCATCGGAAACCACTCCTCTGTTCATGATTAAAATAAAAAAGCCCCGTCTCTATAAAAATAGAGACGAGGCGTTGCTCGCGGTACCACTCTAATTGGTTATGATTGATCATAAACCCACTTGTTTTCAGCGGCCATCACCGCCTATCTTAATAACGGAAGAAATCCGGCATCCCTTACTGTTGGTGTTCAGGGACCAGCTCTTGGATGAGTTCAAAGGGGTTAACTGCCGGTTTCCACCACCCACCGGCTCTCTAAAAGTTTATAAGCCTTTTACTAGTTCCAATCTTTGCTTTTTTGTATGGAATTATAGGCTATACTAATACAGCCGTTTCGAATAGTCAAGCGCAAATTTTCTGAAGCATGCGATTTTATCAAATCATTATTTGGCGGCTGCCTGCGGTACATCGATGGAGACTCTCCAGCCGAACGGGTCTTCTTCCTTGCCGGTCTGGATGCCGGTCAAAACATCATACAGTTTCTTTGCGACTGGTCCTGTTTTGCCGTCATTGATCGTCCAGTTTTCGCCTTTCCAGGCGAGCTCACCGATCGGGGAGATGACTGCAGCCGTGCCCGTGCCGAATGCTTCTTCCAATCCGCCGTTTTTATAAGCCTCTGCAAGGTCTTCCATCGAAATTCTTTTCTCTTCCACATCCATGCCCCAGTGTCGGAGCAGCTCAAGCACCGATTTGCGCGTGATCCCTTCAAGGATGCTTCCGCTCAAGGCAGGAGTGACGATCTTGCCGTTGATTTTGAAAAAGACGTTCATGCTGCCGACTTCTTCAATGTATTTCTTTTCTTTTCCGTCAAGCCAGAGGACTTGCGCGAAGCCTTCTCTTCCTGCTGCTTCCTGGGCCTTCAACGCACCTGCATAGTTGCCGGCGGTCTTAGCGTTGCCTGTTCCTCCAACAGCCGCACGGACATATTCGCTTTCGACGGCGATTCTGACCGGGTTGATGCCTTCTTTGTAATAGGCGCCGACCGGGGACAGGATGATCAGAAATGTATATTTTTTGGACGGGGACACCCCGAGATATGGTTCAGTTGCAAAGATGAATGGGCGGATGTAAAGCGATGTGCCCGGAACGTCTGGTACCCACGCCTGGTCGAGCATGATCAGCTGGTACAGCCCATGGAGCGCCAATTCTTCGTCGATATCCGGGATGCACAGCCTGTCGCATGAACGGTTCATCCTTTTCATGTTCTCGTCAGGACGGAACAATACGATTTCGCCTTCGTCCGTCTTGTATGCTTTCATCCCTTCAAAAACGGTTTGCCCGTAATGAAAGACAATCGCTGCCGGATCAAGGACAATCGGCTGATAAGGAATGATGCGGGCATCATGCCAGCCCTCGCCTTCCGTATAATCCATTGCAAACATATGATCCGTAAAATGAGTGCCGAAAGACAGATCATGGAAAGATGGTTTTTGCTTCAAGTTGCTGGCCTCTTGTACTATTATTCGTTCGTCTTTCACAAGGACATCTCCTCTTTTTCATTCTCGTTGCCAAATGCATTATTTGGATACCATTCATTGTAGCATATGTTTGCTGAAAATTCCGTTTTGTTGTACGAAAAACAAGAAATTTTGCAGTCTTATTTTCTAATTTGGCCGTCTCCATAAATAAAATACTTGGAGGAAGTCATCGCCGCAAGTCCCATCGGGCCACGCGCATGCAGCTTCTGGGTGGAGATGCCGATTTCCGCTCCGTAGCCAAACTCGAATCCATCTGTAAATCTAGTTGACGCATTATGATAGACACAAGACGCATCGACACGGGAAAGGAACAGTTCAGCATGAGCTGGGTCCTCGGTGATGATGGCTTCCGAGTGCATGGTACCGTACTTGTTGATATGCTCAATTGCCTCCTGGACGCTGTCCACCGTTTTGACGGCGACGCGGAGATCGAGATATTCTTCTTCCCAATCTTCTTCCGTTGCCTTTTCGGCAAAAGGGCATGCAGCTGTGACGGTTTCGTCTCCCGCAATCTCGACTTCTTGTTCATGGAGCTTTTCCAGCAGCGATGCACCGTGCTCCCGGAACCAGACTTTTTCGATCAGGATGGTTTCAACCGCATTGCAGACAGACGGACGCTGGCATTTCGCGTTGATCACAATCTCTTCCGCCATTTCCGGTTTCGCCGTCCGGTCGATAAAAATATGGCAATTGCCTGCGCCTGTTTCGATTACCGGCACGCTCGCTTCCCGGATGACGGTTTCAATAAATTTCTTGCCTCCGCGCGGAATGAGCACATCGAGATACTGGTTGAGCCCGAACAGCTCCTTCGCCGTTTCCCGGTTCGTGTCCTCGATCAGTCCAACTGCCTCCGCAGGAACCGCACTTTTTGCCAGCGCCTTGTGGATTGATTTTACCAATGCCTTATTGGAATGAATGGCAGATGAGCTGCCGCGCAGAATGACGGCATTGCCCGTTTTTAGCGAAAGGGTCGCCGCATCGACCGTCACATTTGGCCTTGCTTCGTAAATCATCCCGATTACCCCGATCGGCACCCGTTTGCGGACCATTCTTAAACCGTTGTCCTTTTCAATCGTCTCAAGCGTCTCGCCGAGCGGGCTCAGCATCGCAGCCAGTGTGCTGACCGCTTCGGCCATCGCCTGCAGTCTGTCCGGATTAAGCAAAATCCGGTCGAGCACCGCTTTTGGCAGGCCATTTTTCTCGCCCTCATCCAGATCCCGTGCGTTTTCCCGCAAAATCTCTTCTTCGTCTTCAAGCAATTGGGTGCTGATCAAGCGAAGCGCTTCGTCCCTTGCTTCCCCTGCAGCTGCCGCAAGTTCAATGCTCGCTCGCTTAGCTGCCTTTCCTTTATTGATCACTTCTGACATGTCATCTTCCCCCTCATTTATATTTTCACCCACCGGTTGCGGTGGATCACTTCCACTGTCGGCATGACCGGATTTTTGCCGCTCTCCCCTTTTTGGATGGCCGCTTTCAGTTCATCCGATGAATAGCCGACCTCTCCCTTGCCGAGCAGCCCAACTGATCCATGAACTTCGACGACATCTCCTTTTTGGAATGTTCCCTGAACTTTGAACACACCGGGAGCAAGCAGGCTTTTACCGTTGTAGAGAATCGCCTCTTCCGCCCCTTGATCGACGAACACCTTGCCGGCGGCCTCGGAATGGATGGCAATCCATTGTTTACCGGTTTTGACCGGGACAAGACCCGGCTTGCCGATGTAGGTGCCGTCGCCTCTCAACTCCAAAATATCAATCAGCTTCCGCTCCCCCTCCCCTTTTCCGATAAAAGTAGGAACACCGAGCGAGAGGGCTTTTTTTGCGGCGAGCAGTTTGGACTTCATGCCGCCTGTCCCCGCCTTGGATCCGGCCCCGCCTGCCGCCTCCAGCAGGATGTCCGGAATTTCTTCAAGCTTGTCAAGCCGGCGGGCAAGCGGGTTCATCCGCGGATCGGCGTCATACAAACCATTCACATCCGTCAAAATGATCAGCCTGTCAGCATGCAGGAAGCCGCTCACCAGCGCTGACAGCATGTCGTTGTCGCCAAACGTCAGCTCCTCGACGGAGACCGTATCATTCTCGTTAATAATCGGGAGAATCCCCCGTTCGAGCAGTTCTTCGAACGCCGCAAACGCATTCCTGAATCGCTCCCTGTTGGAAAAATCACTTCTCGTCAGCAAAATCTGTGCAGGGATCAGGCCGTAGGCGGCAAAGCTTTCAATATAATATTGGATAAGCAGGCTTTGCCCGACAGCCGCGGCTGCCTGCCGTCCTTTGATTGTAACCGGCCTGGAAGGATAGCCGAGCCGGGCGAATCCGGCAGCGACCGCCCCAGAGGACACTAGGATCACCTCATGCCCAGCATGCCGCAGCGCGGCAATTGCCCGCACATGGTCCTGGAACCTCGCTTCATCAATGCCCCCCCGCTCGTTTGTCAACGAACTGCTGCCAATCTTTACAACAATCCTCATCTTCTTCATTCTCCTGCACCTCGCCACATCATGATCGAACGGCCCAGCCGATAAGAAAAAGAGCCCTCCCGTCCCTATGAGTTAGGGACGGAAGAGCTCTCTTCCGCGGTACCACCTTAATTGGACGCCAAAAAACGCATCCCGCCTTTGGCTGTTAACGCCAGCATACGCCCATGTTTCGCATGGGACTCCGGAGGCAGGTTCGGCGGCTGACCTGCGGCGGGGCCTTTCAGCTCATAAGCCCCGTTCTCTGTCACCGTCATTTCCGCGTACTGATCCTTCCGTCACCGTTCTATTTTCAACTATTATTGCCTTGTTCCCCGCCGATGTCAAGCCGTTTTTGGCAATACGCCAGCACTTCTGCTTCTTCTTCGTCTTCCAGTCCAAAATCGAGCACTTGATCCGAGCCGTTTTCAATTAAATGATACTGGACAAGCCTGCCTGCATCGTCATTGACCGCAAAAATGGCCCTAAGATGGACTCCCTGTTCACGGAAAAGTTCATCATCCTCAGGCACGTCAAGCTGGAGGATCACTTCATATCTTTTTCCTTGTAAAATGCCTGTCGGGTCAACAAGCTCTTCAATCGAATCGTCAGTTATCTTCATCTTTAAAACCGCCTTATCTTCTTCTTTTTTTTATCCATAGTACCACAACAACAAGGAATGCTACGACGATTATCGCATACATAATAGTCGAATAGGTATCGAAATAGCGGATGATGTCATGCCAGGACTCGCCGACAGCCGCCCCGATGCTGACAAGGACCGCATTCCAGATGAAAGTCCCGAGTGCGGTGAAAAGGAGAAAAACGCCAAAGTTCATCTTCATCATGCCGGCAGGTATCGAAATCAGGCTGCGAATCACCGGGATGAACCGGCAGAAGAAAACAGTGAGAACTCCTCGGCGTTCGAACCACTTTTCCGCTTTATGCAAATCATCAACGGTCAGGCGCAGCACCCTCCCATACTTGCCAACAAATCCTTCAAGCCTGCTCACCTCGGCAAGCCGCCCTACTCCGTATAGGATAATCGCACCGGCAACGGATCCAAGTGTCGAAAACCAAACAACACCGCCGACAGTCAGCTCTGCTTTCGTAGTAATGAAACCGCCGAACAACAAAATCACTTCCGACGGAATCGGCGGGAATAAATTTTCAACCATGATCAGTAATAAGATTCCCATATAACCGAATTCTTCAATCATGCCGATAATCCAATTTTCCATGCATCTTGTCCTTTCCGCTCTTACTCCCATCATACAAGCATCTTGCCTATTTGATGACAATTGTTTGAAAGAATCGCGATCACACTGTCGTACCCGTTCAATTTTACACAGAACGGGTATGTTAGCAAAGAAGGAGTGATTTGTATGTATAAAAAACAGGAGCGCATCTTGATGTGGCTCGCCTTCGGTGCTGCCGCCATCATGCTGGCGGCGATTATCGGAAGGTTTTTCAGATGATAAAAGAAAGGGGAACTGAGAATGGGAAATGGTGATGCCTTGTTTTACAGCAGGGCGCTGACAGAACTGACTCTGTCATTCCACATTATTTACGCAACAATCGGGGTTGGCGTTCCGCTGATGATCATGATTGCCCAGTATGTCGGCATCAAAAGAAATGATGAGCATTATATCCTGCTTGCCCGGCGGTGGACGCGCGGTTTTGTCATTACGGTGGCTGTCGGCGTCGTGACCGGAACGGCAATCGGCCTGCAATTGTCTTTGCTTTGGCCAAATTTCATGGAACTTGCCGGAAATGTGATCGCCCTGCCGTTGTTTATGGAAACATTCGCTTTCTTCTTCGAAGCGATTTTTCTAGGCATTTATTTATACACTTGGGACAGGTTTGAGAATCAGAAGAAACATATGCTGCTGTTGATCCCCGTCGCGATTGGCGCATCGTTTTCCGCTGTTTTCATCACGATGGTCAATGCGTTCATGAATGCACCGCAAGGATTCGACTTTGTTGACGGCCAACTGATCAATATCAGCCCTCTCCTGGCGATGTTCAACCCGGCGATGCCGACAAAAGTGGCGCATGTCGTCGCGACCGCCTATATGACAGCGGCATTCCTGCTTGCTTCAATCGCCGCTTTCAGGCTCTTAAGAGGGTCGAATCATGTTTATCATAAAAAAGCATTGGCGCTTACGATGAAGCTCGGGTTAATTTTTTCTATTTCCGCTGCGCTGATCGGCGACTTTTCCGGAAAATACTTGGCGGAGTACCAGCCGGAAAAACTGGCAGCTGCTGAATGGCATTTTGAAACCGAAGGGAAAGCACCGCTCATGATGTATGGAGTACTTGATGACGGTGAAGTGAAATATGCAATCAAAATTCCATATGCACTCAGCATACTCGCCCATTCCAATCCGAATGCCGAAGTAACAGGGCTGAACGACTTCCCTGAAGAGGATATTCCGCCGCTTTACATCCATTACTTATTTGACATCATGGTAACGATCGGCATGTTTCTGGCAGGACTCTCTCTTATTTTCTGGATTGGCAGCAAGCGCAATTGGGCCTGGGTCCGCTCCCGTTTTTACCGCTGGCTCATTGTGCTTGGCGGACCGCTTGCCATCGTCGCCATCGAAGCCGGCTGGTGGCTTGCCGAAGTAGGCAGGCAGCCGTGGATCCTGCGCGGTTTTATGAGGACAAAGGATGCCGCCACTTCAAGCGGCCATGTCGACTTGATGCTGATGCTTTTCGCAGGGCTTTACATCGTCCTCGGTATCGGTTCTGCCGTCATCCTATGGAGAATGTTCCGGAGCAACCCGGTAGAACGTGAACTAGCGGACCGGGCCGCAGAAAAAGGCGGTGATCCTAAATGAATCTTGAATTAATCGGAATTTCCGTCCTCTGGATTTTTCTTTTCGGCTACATCATTATCGGTTCGATCGATTTCGGCGCCGGATTCTTTAATGCTTACACGCTTTGGACGAGGAAACATCACCTCATCAATGACATCATCCGCCGGTACTTGAACCCGGTCTGGGAAGTGACGAACGTCTTCCTCGTCTTCTTCTTCGTCGGGATGGTCGGATTTTTTCCGAAGACCGCCTTTTATTACGGGACAATCCTGCTTGTGCCGGCAAGCATCGCCATCATCCTGCTCGCGGTTCGCGGTTCGTACTATGCATTTGAAACATATGGGACAAAAGGACACCGGGGCTATGCGTTCATGTATGGGCTGTCCGGTCTTCTTATACCGGCATCGCTTTCCATCGTCCTCACCATCTCGGAAGGCGGCTTTGTCACAATCGAGAACGGCAAGCCTGTACTTGATTACTGGGGATTGTTCACGAGCCCGCTCACATGGAGCATCGTCGTCCTCAGCATTACTGCGGTCCTTTACATCTCGGCTGTTTTCCTGACGTGGTATGCGAATAAATCCGGTGACCGGAAGGCGGCGGAACTCATGCGGAAATATGCCCTCATCTGGGCGCTTCCCGCCATTATTACAGCAGGCGGGATCATTTATGAATTACGCGGCCATAATCCCGAGCACTATGCAAGGATGCTCGACCTGTGGGGTGCTTTCCTTCTTTCGTTCATTCTGTTTCTTGGCACTGTCGTGCTCATCATCCAGAGAAGACGATACGGCCTCGCTTTCGGCTTGCTTGTCGCACAATTTGCTCTCGCCTTTTTCGCTTACGGGTATTCGCATTATCCGTACCTGCTTTATCCGCACCTGACGCTTTATGAGAGCTTTACCAATGAAGCGATGGCGATCTCGCTGATCATCGCCTTCATCGGAGGGCTTTGCTTGCTCCTGCCTTCGCTCTACTTACTGCTACGGCTTTTCCTTTTCGATAAAAAGTATGTCGAAGGCAAAACCGATTATCATCCATGAAGGAGGAAAAATAGTGACCGATTTTCTGATCTTCTACGCACCGTTCATCATCCTTGCCCTGACCATCATCGCCGCTTTCTGGGTGGCGCCAAGGGATTGAACGGTCTACGGCCAAGAACGTACTAAAAATTGTAGTAGATCTTTTGCCACCGCTAGAACAGCGAGATAATGGCAAAGGATCTGTCTTCCAAACGAGGATGCCCGGAAAATCAGCGACTCTGATTCCGGCCGCATCCTCGTTTTTTAGTGCGATTTTCTTTATTCTCCGTTGCTCCTGTAATTTCCGCAAAGCGCTGGTGACGGCAGCCTTCCTTGAGGCATATCGGCCAGTGGTAGTGGCAATCCAGCATGCCACCAACAACCATCATCTAAAAGAGTTTCAGCAGTGTAAAGTTTATGTAAATTGCCCGTTTCCATCTTGAGAATAAAATGGCCCTATACTATGATTTTTCTAGCAGTTACCAGCTTCAAAAGGGTTCCCATTTGTGTTTAACTCAAAGAAAAAAACAATAAAGGGAGAAGGTCATTGAAAAAACGCCAATCATTAATACAGCTCTTCCTCATTTCTACGAAACTCGGTCTGACATCATTTGGCGGACCGGTTGCCCATCTCGGTTACTTCCACCATGAGTATATACAGAGAAGGAAGTGGATGGATGAAAAAACTTACGCAGATTTAGTTGCCCTTTGTCAGTTTTTGCCTGGTCCAGCCAGCAGTCAGGTTGGAATTGGAATCGGCGTGATGCGGGCGGGCATACTGGGCGGAATTGTTTCATTCCTTGGCTTTACCCTGCCCTCTGTTATCGCTCTTATGTTATTTGCGTTGCTTTTGCAGGGTCTCGATCCGGGTGAGGCCGGTTGGATACACGGATTAAAAATCGTTGCGGCAGCCGTAGTTGCGCATGCCATTTTAGGGATGGCACAAAAATTGACGCCAGATGTAAAACGAAAAACGATTGCACTGTTTGCATTGGTAATTACCCTTTTATGGCAAACCGCCTTTACCCAAGTCGGTGTCATCGCCGCTTCGGCACTAATTGGTTTTATTCTGTATAATCAGCATGCTTACAGCGGTTCCCCAAGCATTCATTTTCCTCTGTCACGCACTTTTGCCGTAATATGCTTGACTCTGTATGGCGGGCTGCTTTTTCTGTTGCCGGTCGCAAGAGAAATATTTTCTATTCGCTGGATCGCCATGTTTGATAGCTTTTACCGTTCAGGTTCTTTGGTGTTCGGCGGCGGACATGTCGTTTTGCCTTTACTTGAACGGGAATTAGTACCGACTGGCTTGTTAAGTGAAGAAGCATTCTTGGCAGGTTACGGTGCTGCACAAGCAGTGCCTGGTCCTTTATTTACATTCGCCGCCTATCTGGGAACCGTTATGGATGGTTGGCAAGGAGGGCTTGTTGCTACGATTGCTATTTTCCTGCCTGCATTCCTGCTTATCTTTGGCACGTTGCCTTTTTGGGATAGAATGCGCCGAAATCCCAAAGTAAATGGTGCATTAATGGGCGTGAATGCAGCGGTTGTTGGAATATTAATTTCAGCATTTTATCAGCCTATTTGGGTGAGTTCGATCTTAAATCCAATTGATTTTGCATTTGCAGCAATATTATTCTGCATGCTGGTATTTTGGAAAGCACCTCCCTGGATCGTTGTTGGGACAGGAGCAATTGGCGGTGCATTAATGTCAGTATTATAAACATATAATGATACATTCAGAGACTAACATCAAAGTTAGTCTTTTTTTCGCTGCACAACACTTCATTTTCAGGCTTCAACACGCAAGCACAAAGGCGTTTACTATATCAAAATACTATTCATTTCTTGCCGATGAAGTTGGTGTCAGAATAGAATATAACACCTGGTCATAATAGCGAAAACCACTCTTAACACCTGGTCATAACATCCAAGTAAAACCAGTCTCTATATCTAGCACCGCTCATATGAGCCCATAAAAAAACACCGCCCTCATAAAGGACGGTGCCTAGATAAATATTATTCTGCTATACAATCCAATGTATGACGGTAAGAGCCGACTCTGCATTTGTCGACAAAGATCTTCATGAGCTCGAACATCCTGTCATCGAATTTCTGCATCTCCTCCGGATGGAACTGTGTGCCCATAATCCGGCCGTCACTGCTTTCAAACGCTTCAATCACTCCATCCGCCGACCTGGCCATCGGAACGAGCCCTTCTCCGAGCCGGCCGATCGCCTGGTGGTGAAAGCTGTTGACGGCAACGACCTCTTCTTGAAGAACACGATAGAGCGTGCTGTTTTTTTCCACGATAACCTCATGGTTCAGCACGCCAAAGCGATTGCCAAAATGCAAATGATCCAGCGCTCCGGGTATTTCAGTCTGGATATCCTGGATCATTGTCCCGCCATACGCAACATTTATCAATTGTGAACCGCGGCAGATGCCAAATAGCGGAATCCCCTTGCTGCCTGCTTCTTCAATCAGCCGTAAATCCGACACATCAAGAGAAGGATTTGTCGGTCCGAGGCCGAGTGACGGCTCTGCTCCGTAAAAAGACGGGGAAATGTCCATTCCCCCTGTCATCAGGATGCCATCACAAAGCGACACCCAGGTCCGCGCCATCTCCTCATCCCCAAGCGTCAGCACTACCGGGATCCCGCCCGCCCTTTTGATCGCCTCGGGATAACTTAAATAAAGTGTATAACTTTCATTGTCCCTCACCATCTCGATATTGGTCGTTAATCCGATGATCGGCTTGTCCTTTACCAAAACAATCCCTCCCGGCCTTTTCAAATTGTGTATTGCTTAAAATTTAATACCCCGATCCACACATAAAAAAACAAGCGCTCCGGCAAGAACGCTTGTTTTTTCAAAAGGTATTATAAATGTTTTCGCATTCCTCAGCAGTCGGCTCGTAAAAGCAGTGCAGCTTGAATCTGCCGACGAGCGGCTGGCCATACCACGTCTGCGGACAGTCGCCTTCCGGACGGAAATACCAAAGACTGAACTTTGCCGGCCAAATCCGTTCACCTTTGACGGCTCTCCTCGCCAGCCTCCGCTCGCTTTCCCTTGCCCTTTGATAGAAATACCCGTGAGTCACCGCCTCAAACGCGTGTGGCTGGTGAATCATTTGGGGGACCGTCCGGATACCGACAAAATCAGAGCAATTCCCTCTGATCCGGTTGACGCCGACATTGCCGACTGCGAGCATTCCCTGAACGCCTTCTCCTTCCGCTTCCGCCCTGAGCAGCCTTGCCAGCAGGTTAATATCGGAAGACGTCGCTTTTACAACTGCCATCTTCGCCACCTCCATCATTCTTCGCCTTACCAGTTTATGATCAGAAGAAGCGATCGTGACAAAAGCCGGGAATCACTGCCCGGCAAAAATACGGCGGTAATCAGCAGCTACATCTTCAGGCCGTTTGTATGTAAGCGGTTCTTGATGAAGCATTTGAAAAAAGTTGATATCGCTTGTCCCAAGCATGCCCATTGTGAGACGCGGGACAATCCTTGCCGTCACATTCTCCCGTAATGACGAGTGGGCAGGCAAGGTCAGGGAAAGATTAAAGCTTGAAAACCCAGCTTCATCCAATCCGGCGAATATGTTCGTCAATCCTTTGGCAAAATTCTCCCAGTTACGCTCAGAAATATCATTGATGCAATACGCATTGCTGAAAACGGCAATCACATCATGATGGCTTTTAGGAGCGAACGCATGGAGCCAGTCTATACTGCAGGTGGTCCCAATCCAGCGCTCTCCTGCCTCTTTTTCCGCGGCAGCCAATTCTGAGAAGTAATGGCTGCCCTTCTTATCCCTGAACTGTTCAAGCTTTTCGGACATCATTGCCTGTGTGTTCGTCGGAGTATCCGAAATAATGACGTGCAAATGCGGATGGAGAATGCTGCCGCCAGATGCCGGCAAATAATTCCAGTTGATCGATGCGTATTTTGCATCAGGATCAATCGCTGCAACCCGCTGGATAAACGTCTGCGCCGCAAGAAAAGCATCCCTGATCATCGATACGGTGAATTCTTCAAGGTTTACGTAATGCTTACCCGAAAAAACAACGACCCCATTGTATTTGCTATACGGAAAAAGATTTGGAAAAAGGATGGCTTCCCCTTGCCGGATCCGCCCTTCCTCCGCAATCTCGGTTGGAAAAACTGGTGTCATTGCCAAGATGTTCTCACTGCAGAAAGGACAATTTTTGCCGCCGGTTTGCTCCGCCGCCTCATTGTAATCCGTCTTTGCCGGAGCAAGCCCCGCATCGAATACGAGCCGTGACGACTCACCTGTCAGCGGATCGAAGCGCACCTCGGTCTTTCGCTCAACTTTCTCCCCTTTTCCATCGAAAAAAACAAACGTCTCTTCTTTTCTATCAAATGATAAAGACATGTAATTCCCCCCTTATCCGTAGGATACTCAAATGATCTGAATTTTTCCAATAAAACGAATGCCGGAAGAATCGATCCCTTAAGCGCCACTTCAGTCCATATCAAGGTCGAGTACGACCGGACAATGGTCGCTTCCCATCACCTGGCAATGGATTTGGCAATCAATCAGCCTGTCCTTTAGTTTTTCGGACAGGACAAAATAGTCGATCCGCCACCCGATATTTCGCTCCCTCACTTTGCTCATATAAGACCACCAAGTGTACGCCCCTTCTTCATCCGGGTACAGATGGCGGAAGGCGTCGATGAACCCTTCATCAAGAAGCGTGCCGAACCGGCCTCGCTCCTCCTCGGTGAACCCCGAGTTGCCAAGGTTTGATTTCGGATTGCGCAAATCGATCGGCGCATGGGCAACATTCAAATCGCCGCATAAAATGACCGGTTTCATCGATTCCAGCATGTTCAGATGTTTGAGCAGCTCTCTTTCCCAATCAAGACGGAAGGACAAACGGGCAAGGTCTCGCTGCGAGTTAGGCGAATAAACCGTCACAACATAGTAATCTTCGAATTCAAGACTAATAACCCGGCCCTCCGGCTCCTCATCGGAGAGGCCAAGTCCATATTGGACGGAGAGCGGCTTTCTTTTTGTAAAAATTGCCGTTCCGGAATATCCTTTCCGCTCGGCATAATTCCAGTATTGATGATAGCCTTCAAGCTCAAGCTCGATTTGGCCAGCGACAAGTTTCGTCTCCTGAATACAAAACACTTCGGCGTCGATTTCGTTAAAATAATCAAGAAAACCTTTCCGGACGCAAGCCCGGATTCCATTTACATTCCATGTTACTAGTTTCATATGGCAGAACTCCTTTTTCATGCTGTACACAGGGGTGCAGGCTTTCCTCCCCTATTCATTGCAGGCTCCCTGGCATCAGATCGGCCATTCGTAAGGAGTCTCTTGATATACATAATAATTCAGCCAGTTGGAAAACAGCAAGTGGCTGTGCGAGCGCCACATATTATGCGGAGGCTGCAGCGGATCCCCGTTCGGAAAATAATTCTCCGGCGGCTCAATGTCCAGTCCCTTCTTTTTATCCCGTTCGTATTCCTGGGCAAGCGTGCATGTCTCATATTCAAGATGCCCGGTTATCATCACATTTTTCTCGTCCTTCGACAGGATGATGAACGGCCCGGCATCGCCTGAGGACAACAGCTGGAGCTCGGGATGCTGCTCGATCTCCATTTGGGAAACCGAAGTATAGCGGGAATGCGGGGCGATGAACACATCATCGAAACCGCGGACAAGCTTCACCGTCGGATCAGTCACCTGATGCCGGAACAGACCGGAGCATTTTGCCGGCAATTCATATTTGCCGATGCCGTAATGGTGGTACAGTGCAGCCTGCGCTCCCCAGCAAATATGCAAAACGGAAGTCACATGGTCCTTCGTCCAGTCCATGATCGTCTCCAATTCCTGCCAATAATTGACCTTCTCGAACGGCAGATGCTCAATCGGGGCACCCGTGATGATCATCCCGTCAAAATTGTGGTCGCGTATTTCCGAAAACGTCGTGTAAAACTGCTCAAGATGAGACTTGCTGACATTTTTAGACTCATGTGTTTCCATGTGCAGGAAAAAAACATTCACCTGAAGCGGCGTGTTTCCGAGCAGGCGGAGCAGCTGAACCTCCGTTTTTTCCTTTTCGGGCATCAAATTCAAAATCAGTATATTCAGCGGTCGGATATCCTGCCGATTCGCTCTCTCTTCATCCATGACGAATATTTTTTCGGATTCCAGCACTTCCCGCGCAGGCATCTTCTTCGGTATATTGATCGGCATGCCAAGCCCCTCCCCCGGATTGTTCTTTTTATTTTTCCATTATAAAGAGTATTCCCATTTTCGGCAATGAATGGTTCCCGCAGCCCAGTTGCCGCTACTATCATACTAATTGACCATTTCTATTTTATTCCACCCTTTTGGCTGTCTCCTCTTCGGCATGTATGGTATAACTAATGCAAGATTAACGGCCATAAGGGGGAGTCAGATTGAAATTCAAAAAGCTGGCAGCCGCTATCTTCTCTTCCATAGCCCTGCTGGCCTGCAGCGCCTGTGCCAAAGATGCGAAAAGCACCGATGTGCCGGCTGCCGAAAAACCTGCGGTAAATGAATACGACGCAATTGCCGCCAAAATCAACCGAGCAAAATCTACCGTTCCATTGGAACTTTCCGAATATAGCCGAACAACCGGCACTGAATTTACAATGCCGCTCTATGAATCTTTCGCTGTAAATGAAGAAATGACGATAAAAGGCAAGATCGCCAAGTGGAACCGCTTGGCAGGAGACTATGCCTGGATCAAAATCAAACAAGACGGAAACCCCGGAGAAGACGGTATCTTTGAATACTACGCACCGATCGACAAAGGGGTCCTCGATCAGACAATCCGTTTTTTTAATGGGGAAGGCACGTACACCGTCCAGATCATGCTGCCTAGCATGGACAGGGAAAACTATTATGTGGAAATCGCCCAATTCACCGTCCAAAACGTCAATCCCCGGCGATCACGCGACATTGCCTACACGCCGATTGCCCTGAAGGCTGGCCTGAAATTAAAGGAGCCCGCAGCAGGCTTTGGCCGATACAGCGGCTCCGTGCCGATTGAAGGAGAACTCACCCAGTCAAAAAAATTGGAAAACGTTATGCTGCAGATTAAGAAAGGCGATGAAACATGGCAGCACGTCATCCCAGTCACCAACAGCCATTTTACTTATGACCTTCCCCTCTTTTTTGGAAAGGGGACGCACGAAATCAATATTCTAGTTCCCGACGAGAACGAAGACAATCTCTACCAGTACGGCACCGCTTTTCTGGCGGACAACCTCTCCGGCAAAAGAACGGAGCCGATCCAATTCCATAAAGATTATGAGACACGCGGCATTGATTTGACTCAGCCGAAATTTGGCGGTGACAAGACCGAACTGACCTACCGCATCAGTGGCAGCATCAACCCAGATGCTGAATATGCCAAGCAAACGACACATCTCTATGTCAAAACGAAAAAAGGGAAAGATGAGGCACTCGATATCATTCCCGTTCAAAACTTTTCCTTCGACGATGACATTTATTTGCGCTTTGGGCCCGGTGAGTACGAAGTGACCGTCAATGTTCCTGAAATCAATCCGGATCCAGCTCCGTACTTTAGTTTTTATTCCGTTGCCGCCTTCAAGGTGGAAAATACGGCAAGAGAGGACAAGCGCAATTTGCTGCCGTCACGCGGAATTGAAGCCGAAGCTCCGGAAATCCGTGCTCTCGCCCATCAGCTAACGAAGGATGCTCAAAGCGACCGAGAAAAAGCAAAAGCGATTTACGAATATACAGCCCGAAATATTACCTATGACACGGAAAAATACGAGACCAATCAGTTCGAATGGGACGACAGCGCCTTGAAAACACTGAAAAAGCGTTCCGGCGTCTGCCAGGATTATGCCTATCTTGCCGCAGCCCTCCTACGGGCAAGCGGCATAGAAGCGAGATACGTCGCCGGAGAAGCAGGAAACGGCACGGTGAAGGAAAACCATGCCTGGATCGAAGCGAAAATAGACGGAGACTGGCTCGTCATGGACCCGACTTGGGGAGCAGGCTATGTCACAGGATCAACATTCGTCGCCCGTTATACAGACGAATATTTTGACCCAGAACCTGCCATTTTCAGCAAAACCCATATTCGCAAGAAAGTCGAGTATTGAACCAGTATGCCAGGAATCCGTTTCTTAGACCGATTCCTGGCGGAGCTGGCTATCATAGAGGCGGGCATAGAACCCTTTTTCCGCCAGCAGTTCCTCATGGGTGCCGGTTTCCGCGACTCTTCCTTCATCGAGCACAATAATCCGGTCTGCCTCTTGGATCGTATTCAGCCTGTGTGCAATGACAATACTCGTCCTCCCGTCCATCAGCCTTTTCAATGCCTGCTGGATCTTCATTTCGGTCACCGTATCGATGTTGCTCGTCGCCTCGTCGAGAATGAGCAGAGAAGGATTGGAGATCATCGCCCTGGCTATCGACAACAGCTGTCTTTGCCCCTGGCTGATGCCACCTCCCCCTTGCTCAAGCGTTGTGTCAAACCCTTCCGGCATTTTCATGATGAACGGATAGGCATTCGCCTTCCGCGCTGCTTCCTCAACTTCCAAATCTGTCGCATCCAGCCTGCCATAACGGATGTTTTCCCGGATTGTCCCTTTAAAGATGAATGCATCCTGAAGCACAAAGCCGATATGATTTCTGAGATCCTGCCGGTTGATATCGGTCGTTTTCATCCCATCGATCAAAATCGCCCCTTTATCAGGATCATAAAAACGGGCAAGGAGCCCGATGACGGTCGTCTTACCGGCGCCAGTCGGCCCAACGAGGGCAATCGTTTCACCCGGAGAGGCAGAAAAAGATACATCATCGATTGTCGGCGCATTTTTCCCATAAGAGAAGGAAACATGCTTGAACTCAATCTCGCCTTCCATCCGTTTCACCCGCCCTGGTTCCGCAAGCTCCCTTTCCAGCGGTTCGTCCAGAATTTCAAATACCCGCTCAGCACCTGCAATCGCAGACAATAGTGTGTTGAATTGGTTGGCCAGATCATTGAGCGGCCTTGTGAACTGCCGCGAGTATTCCGTAAACACGATGATCGCCCCGACAGTGAGCTGCTGATTGAGGGCAAGGATGCCCCCGGCACCAGCGATGAGGGCGAAGCTCAAATTGTTAAGCATATTCATCAGCTTCGGAATAAAACCGGAATACGTCTGGGCCCAATAACCTGCTGCGCGGAGCCGTTCGTTTTTCTCCATA
Organism: Lederbergia sp. B243.17; assembly: GCF_057657925.1. NCBI lineage: Bacteria > Bacillati > Bacillota > Bacilli > Caryophanales > Bacillaceae > Lederbergia > Lederbergia sp. B243.17. The sequence goes on along the minus strand of NZ_JBWBKF010000043.1, from coordinate 86,189 downwards.
AACTCCCCGATCATATGCTCTTCGACCGAGAATGTTTTCACGATTTTCTGTCCGGCAATCGTTTCCTGAATAAACCCGTTCAATTCTCCGAGATTGCGCTGTTGTTCCTTGAACAGCCTGCCTGTCCGATTCGTGATCCACTTCATACCGAAATACATGAGCGGCACGACAACCATCGCCACCCCTGTCAAAATCGGGCTGATCAACAGCATCACCGTTACCGTTCCTACAAGCGTCAGCACACTGGAGAAAATTTGGATCACTGACGAATTGAGCGTCTGGCTCATCGTATCGATATCATTCGTCAGCCGGCTCATCACTTCACCGTGCTGCCTCTTATCGAAATAAGCGATCGGCAGACCGTGCAAATGGGAAAACAGTTCTGTCCGCATCGTGAACACCGTATTTTGCGAGATACCGATCATCCAATAGTTTTGCAGAAAGCTGGATACAGAAAAAGCGAGATACACACCCGCTGTCCAAAAAAGAACGAGTGCGAGTCCTTCAACCTTGTGCTGTGAAATATACAGGTCGATGATGCGCCCGATCAGGTAAGGGCCGAGCAAAGCGGCGGCGGAACTGATGACGACGAGCAGCAAGACGAGGAAAAGCCGGCCTTTTTCGATGGCGAGGTACGACCAGATCCGTGTCAGCGTTCCCGTTTTTGGCTTAGCCATGCTGCCGCACCCCCTTTGGAAATTGTGTTTTGTAAATCTGCATGTACAGCTCCGAGTTCCGGAGCAGCTCGGCATGTGTGCCTTTAGCGAGCAGCCGGCCGTCATCAAGCAGCAGGATGACATCAGCCGACATCGCCGCGCTGATCTTCTGGGTAACAAGCAGAAGTGTGCACTCATAGCGTTTTACTGCCTCTAGCAGCTTCTGTTCCGTCGCAAGATCGAGAGCGCTCGTGCTGTCATCGAGCATGAGCAGGGACGGCTTCCGGATCAATGCCCTTGCAATCGCAAGTCTTTGCTTCTGACCGCCGGACAGATTCACCCCTTTTTGCCCAACCTTCGTTTCGTATTTTTCCGGAAACTTCATTATCGTTTCATGGATTTGCGCATCCTTCGCCGCCTGGACAACTTCCTCCATCGTATAGCGATCTGAGCCCCAGGCGATGTTTTCCCGGATTGTCCCCGTAAACAAAAACGCCTCCTGCGGCGAATAACCGATCTGCCTTCTCAGCGTCTCCGCCTGCACCCTCTTTACATCCACTCCGTCAATTTTCACCTGTCCCTTTTGCGGATCATAAAGGCGGGGAATCAGTCCGAACAGGGTCGATTTGCCCGCTCCTGTCGCTCCCATAACCGCAGCTGTCTTGCCCGCTCCGACTGTAAACGTCAGGTCTGAGACGGCCGGGTCCTGTTTTCCCGGATACGTGAAGGTGACATCGTCAAACTCGACGCTGCCGCCTGAAATGTTTGCCTCTGTTGAGGACGGATTGTCCATCATATCGACCGGCTCATCCAGCACCTCGTCGATCCGCTGGAGCGACGCTTTTCCGCGTGAAAATGCCATGATGATGAAGGTGAGCATCGACAGCGCCGAAGTAATCCTGAACCCGTAATTCACGACAGCGACTAGTTCCCCGAGCTTCACGCTTCCTCCTGTAATCTGCTTGGAGCCGAACCAAAGGACGACGAGCAGGGCCGCATTCATGACAAACAACAAAATCGGCGCCGTCAGTTCCACCGTTCTAAACGCCCGCACCGTCCCATCGCGGAGCGTCTCGTTCGCCTTCCGGAACTTCCCTTCCTCATACTTTCTCCGCAAAAACGCCCGAACAAGACGAATACCAGTCAAATTTTCCTGAATGACCTCGTTCACATCATCAAGCTTCCGCTGTACCTGCTTGAATTGGCGGCCATTCCGATTCATCATATATACAAGCAAAACGAGCAGAAACGGCATCGGAATAAAAAGAATCAGTGCTAGCTTTGCGTTTACCCAAAACGCCATGATAATGCCGCCGGCCGCAAGCAATGGCGCCCGCAGCATGATCCGCAAACTCATAAAAACCGTATTTTGAACTTGGGTAACATCATTCGTCAGCCTTGTAACGAGAGAAGAAGATTCAAATTTTGACAGATTGCTAAAGGCGAATGACTGCACCTTCTTGAACAGCGCCCCCCTCACATCAAAGCCAAACCCTTGACTGACCTTCGCTGAAAAAAATGAATTCGTAATACCGGCCGCAAATGCGAAAAACGACATCCCGACCATGACTCCGCCCCATTTCATTACCTGCGAAAGATCCTTCACCACAATCCCTTCATCGATGATCTTGGCCATAAACAACGGATGCAGCAATTCAACCGCAAGCTCAATCCCCATCAACGTCCAGGCAACCGCCATCAGCAAGCGGTATTTCTTTAAATACGATAATGCTCTCATGTCGTACCCCCGGATTGAATATTCTCTCATTTCCCGACCCACGCCGGGCTGCTTCATCCCATCGTACCACAAACCACTATTTCGCTTCCCGAATTAAGCACTAACGAAAAGCGGAGGCGCCTTGCCCAGGGGCGACAAGCATAAGGACGAAGAAGCAAAAGGCGCTTTCCAGCCTTTAGCTTCTTTGGACTTATGACCTCGAGCCCCTAGGCGCCGAAGCTGGACAGAGAAATGCGGAGGGCGACGTTTAGCACGTACAGATTGGAGGGATTCTGACGAGATAAAGGAAACACGGCGACGCAGGAGCCGTTGTTGACTTATCGTAGGAAGAATCCTGAAATCTGCTAGTCGCTGGCGTCTGGAGCTGGACATTACGTAAAGTGGAGGGCGCCTTGCCCAGGGGCGACAAGTATAAGGACGAAGAAGCAAAAGGCGCTTTCAAGCCTTTAGCCGTTTTTGGCTTATGACCTCGAGCCCCTGCCGCCCGGAACTGGACAACGAAAAGTGAAGGGCGATTGATCAGGGGCGACAAGCGCTGGAGAAAAGCATGGGTGGGTGATTCCAACCCATCTATGCTTTTTCGAAGCGACCTCGAGCCCTTATTGCTCAGAACAGGACAACGAAATGCGGAGGGAGCCTTGCCCAGGGGCGACAAGCATAAGCCGGAAACGGAAAAAGGCGCTTTCAAGCCTTCAGCCGTTTTTGAATCATAACTCCGAGCATGTCCCCAACCCGCCAATCCAAAATGGCCTCCCCGCAGTAACGGGAAGGCCTTGATTCATAATCTTCCTGATTTGATGATCGAGTAAAGCAGCCATAGCACCATCATCACCGCGATGACGAAGCCGATTTCGATCAGCGGCAATTTCCACATCATCGCGTTGGAATTGGCAATGGATGAACCGATGATCAGCCCGCTCATGATGATGCTGAACGCAAGCAGTACAATACTGTAGGAAAGACGGTTAACGACGATGTCCATTTTCCGAAGGAATCTGTCGAGCTGTGGACTTCCGACTTCAAGGCGGAACCGGCCGCGCTTGAGCAAAGTCAATAGATCCTGTGCTTCACCCGGCAAATCTTCCAGAATTCGGACGTTTTCAAGCGATTTTAGCCAGAAGCGCCGAAGGACATGATCGGGCTTATACCGTTCTGACAACATCTCCTTCCCGATTTCATACAATTCGTCAAGCATATTCATATTCGGATAAAGCTTTTTGATAATGGACTCTACCGATAGAACTGTTTTTCCGAGCAGCGTCAACTCTGGAGGGAAAGAGATGTCATACCTGTATGACAGTGCGAACATTTCATTGATCAGCTCGCCAATCCGAAGATCGCCGACTGATGTATCCGCATATTTCAGGCGCATTTCCTCGACGTCGATATACAGTCTTGACCGGTCAAGGCTCCTTGGGAACATCCCCATCTTTTCGATAGCACGGATCATCGCATCGGTATCCTCCTGATGCATGGCAATAATCAACGACGAGAAATTTTCCTTCATTTCCTTATCCAAGGTGCCGACAAGCCCAAAGTCGATCAATGCAATCCGCTGCCCATCTACAATAAGCACATTGCCGGGGTGCGGATCCGCATGGAAAAATCCATCCTGAAACATCTGCCGAAACATCGTACGGGCAAACTGTACTGCAATTTCTTCGGGAGCATAGCCGTGTTTGACCAACTCTTCTTCATCCGTGATTTTCACACCATTGATAAAATCGACGGTCAGCACTTTGGAAGTCGTGAATTCCCAATGGACGGCAGGGACAACGACATCATGTTCTAAATTGAACGAGGCCGCCCGTTCACCGTTCTTCGCTTCATTTTCGTAATCGAGCTCCTTCATGAGCGACTCAGAAAATTCCTTTATCAGCTCCTTTAAAGAAAGCTGCTTTGCCCAGCTGAACCGCTTCTCGAGCAGACCGGAAAGATCACGGATGATCTCCAGATCCGTTTCCATCGTCGTACGGATATAGGGTCGCTGCACTTTTACAGCCACGGGGTCTCCCGTATGTAGCTTCGCATGATGAACCTGTCCAATGGACGCGGCGGCAACAGGTGTTTCTTCGAACTCGGCAAACAATGAACCTACATTGCTGCCGAGCTCCATTTCAATCGTCTTCTCAATCTCTTTAAATGGAATCGTGCTGCCCTGGTCCTGCAGTTTTTCCAGCTCTTTTAAAATATCAGGCGGTATTAAATCCGGCCGCGTACTCGCCATTTGGCCCAGCTTAACGAATGTCGGCCCCAAATCCTCGAGCATATTCCGAATTCTCTCGCCGAGCGGATGATTCGCCGATTCCGGATCCCCTTTCCGTTCTTTAACCGAAACTTTTCCGGAAAAGCCCAGCTCTTTAACAATAAAGGAAAATCCATTTTTGATAAAAGCATTCATGATTTCCTGATATCGGTGAAAATGCCTCAGCTTTCTTTTCAACCACTTTCCCTCTCCTCTCCGACTGGCCGACTTATAGCACCGGGTCGTCCGGCAGATCAGGATCTTTTATAATCGTTGTCTGTTCTCGTCTCCTGTCCGCCTCCAGAGCAGCAATCCGCTCTTCCAGCCGGGTGATATCCTCCTTCGTTGCAAGGTTTAGCGAACGATACAAATCCTTCGCCCGTTTTTCGACGGCGGCGTCAAATTCTTCCTTCGCATCTTTCCCTCTTTGGTAGAGTTCTTCAGTCATTCTACCGGACTCTTCCCGTTTCACTTCACCTTTTTTGACGAGCTCATCGACCAATTTCTCCGCTTGCTCCTTAGTCACTACAACAGCGCCAAGCCCAAGCGAGAATATCCGATCCAGCATGTCTCCCATATCTCTCCACTCCTTGAAATTTGATAGTCTGCAGTTCTGTTTTTCCCTTTCCTCACGAAGGGAAACCCATTTCCTCTTGGTGTTTCGCAGAAAAGCGGGCTATAATAAGCTATGGAACAAGGAGGTTAGGATAATGACAAAAACAGAGACAGCTACGTTCGCGGGCGGATGCTTCTGGTGCATGGTCAAGCCTTTCGACCAATGGCCGGGGATTCACCGTGTCGTTTCAGGATATACGGGCGGAGACACAGAAAACCCTACATACGAAATGGTCAAAGGCGGAGAAACCGGCCATTATGAAGCGGTCGAAATCACTTATGACCCAGACGTTTTTCCTTATGAAAAGCTGCTAGAGATTTTTTGGCAGCAGATTGACCCGACAGACGCCGGCGGTCAATTCCAGGATCGGGGCGACTCCTACCGGGCGGCCATCTTCTATCAGACAGAGGCCCAGCGCCTTGCCGCTGAACAATCGAAAAAAGAACTTGCAGAGAGCGGTAAATTCAAAGAACCGATTGTAACCGAAATCCTGCCGGCCAAGACCTTCTACCCTGCGGAAGACTACCATCAGGACTTTTATAAGAAAAACAAAGAACACTACCTCGAAGACCGAAAACAATCCGGGAGAGATGAATTTATTGAAAATCATTGGAAATGAAGAAAAGCGGAGGGCGATTACTTAGGGGCGACAAGCGCTGGAGGAAAAGAGCGGGTGGATGCTTTCCAATCCACCTGATCTTTTCCGAAGCGGCCTCGAGCCCCTAGTCGCCAGAGCTGGACAATGAAAAGCGGAGAGCGCCTGGTCAGGGAGATTATGATCTCTAGCTCCTCCCGACCTGGGCTCGATAAAACATAAGGAGTGACCATCATACAATATTCGATTAAGCCATTTGAGGAGAAAGATATCCCTTTCTTATGGGAAATGCTGCACCAGTCCATCTTCGTCCCGGAAGGGCAACCAGCACCCAGTCTGGAAATATTGAAAGAACCAAATATAGAGAAATACTTAAAAAACTGGGGCAAAGAACATGACCATGCATTGGTTGCTGTTGATGGAGATCATAATGCTATAGGGGCCGTTTGGATAAGGGTATTAAGTAGCGAAAATGCGGGCTATGGCTTCATTAATGAGGAAATTCCTGAGCTGGGAATGGCGATTAAGCCCCAATATAGAGGCCAAGGGATCGGAAAGAACTTACTATTAAAAATGATTGATTTAGCTCATTCTAAAGGATACCCGGCTTTATCATTGAGCGTCGATCCTCTCAATAAAAATGCATTGCGAATGTACGAAAATAACGGATTTATAAAAGTATATGAAGACGACGGGGGCTCTTGGACGATGAAAAAGGATTTGTAACATCATGATACATCCTTTTCCCACGAATGAGCTTTTAGGGAATATGTAACGAGCGGCTTTCTTGCCACTCTTTTTTTAATTGAAGCGATAGTGGCAGCCATTATCAATTTTGCTCCACTCAAACCCTTTTAGCTTTTCCATCACTCAAATAAATAAAAGGACTGCCGGTATCTGGCAGCCCTCTTTTTCAAGTGGAAGTCGAATAGTCGATCTCATCCGGGTTAATCCGCTTCAGCGGTTCTTCCGCTGGCCCTGCGAGCACCTCACCGCTGTAAGTAAACCTCGATCCATGGCATGGGCAGTCCCACGTCCTCTCGCCGCTGTTCCAGTTCACTTCGCAGCCCATGTGCGTGCATGTTGTATCGACGACGAACAGTTCGCCCGCCTCCGTTTTGTAGGCACCGGCACGTTTACCTTTGATCGTTACCGGAGCACCTTCATCCGGCCCGATATCCTTCAATTCCTTGTCTGGCCGGTCCAGCTTGCCGCCAATCAATTCTTTGGCGACGTTCATGTTTTCTTTCACGACCTTCTTGATGCTCGGATCCGCTTTAAACCGTGAAGGCGTATACAGATCGATAAACCGGTTGTCGCGATTTTTTATCAAATCACGGATTAGCATGGCAGCCACTGCGCTGTGCGCCATTCCCCACTTCCGGTAACCGGTAGCCACAAAGACATTCGGGTGTTTATTCGAAATGGTGCCGATGTATGGCACTTTGTCCGGAGAATAGTAGTCCTGTGCCGACCAGCGGTACGCGATTTCGGTTGTTTGAAATTTGTCATTCGCGAATTTTTCCAGAGCTTCATAATGCTTGATCTCCGGCTCACCCTGTCCCGTTTTATGCCCGTCGCCGCCAAGGATCAAATATTCCTCACCCTTGATTTGGACGGAGCGGATCGAACGGGATGGCTGTTCGGCGTTGATGTACATTCCGCCCTGATAAGGGGATGACGCTTTTGCTGCAATGGCGTACGATCGTTCAGGATAGAGCCGGGCAAAATAGGCCTGTCCGTCATGGAATGGAAAATGAGAAGCGGAAATGACATAAGAGCCCTTCACAGTCGGTCCATTTTTCGTGGAAACTGTCACCGTTTCCCCTTCTTCCATCGTCGTGGCAAACGTTTCTTCGTAAATAGCGCCGCCCATTTTGACGATTTCCTCTGTCAGCGCCTTCAAATAGTGCAATGGATGGAATTGATACTGGCCGCGCATGACGACTGCCCCGATTGCAGGGATATCAAGCGGAATTTCGTTAACATACCCTCCGTCGATCCCCAACTTTTCATAAGCCGCCGCTTCTTTCTCAAGATCTTTTACATAATCCTGGGAATTCGTATAGACATAAGCATCGTCTTGTTTAAATTGGCAGTCGATCCCGAGTTCCTTTACGGTCCTGCTCATAAAATCGGCCGCTTCCATATTCGCTTGATAATACAATCTTGCCTTGTCCTCGCCGAAGTTGCCGATCAGTTCATCATAAATCAATCCGTGCTGTGCCGTAATTTTCGCGGTTGTATGGCCGGTCGTTCCGGTAAAAATCCGCCCAGCCTCGATCAGCACCACCTTCAGCCCTTCCTTCAGTAACAGATACGCAGCCGTTATGCCGGTAATACCTCCTCCGACAATCACTACTTCGGTTTGAACATCCTTATCGAGGCTAGGGAATGTGGGGCTGTCCGTCGAATCAAGCCAGTACGACTCCGGATGGTCTGGCATTTTTTCAAACTGTCCGTCCATGAGAATCCCTCCAAGTTCATCGTTCAGGAACAATATCCCCCTTTTCCCCTGAAAACATGTCTTTTTCCTACAATAAACAGGAAGAAAATAAAAAAAGCCCCCTGATGGGAGGCCTGTTCCGTTGATCAGCTGATCACTGGCAGCATTCTCGTTTCTTTTTCCATTTCTGATTTACATATCGGACAAACGGTTTTTTCGTCGGAAGAAAAGGCATCCCTCATCCAGCATGTACAGTCATCATTCGTGCATGACCATACTACTGTTTCTTCTTCAGGTACAGGCTCTTGCGGCCCCCTTCTATAAGCCATCACAAAGATCCCCTTTCAAGTTAATATATCTATTATACGCTAATCCAAAAGAGAAACCAAATCGGCTTCTCGACAAATGCTGCGTCCTGGGCGAAAAATCCCGCTCTGTTTTGGATAGCTTAACTAGAAATTGGGCTGTTTATCCGGTTAGTTTTGCTTTTTCTCGGTTGCCGCACCTTTATTCGCGGATGGGTCTCCGTTATTCTCGCATAGCGACAGGTTATTCGCGGATAGCCTTTTTTCTCGGATAGCGCTCTTTTATTCTCGGACGGCTTTCCGTTATTCTCGGATAGCGACAGGTTATTCGCGGATAGCCCTTTTTTCTCTCACTGCCCTCTTTAATTCTCGGATAGCGCTCAGTTATTCCCCGGTATCCCCGCTTAGCTGCACGTTTTCCCCCCTACCGCTTTTTTCTTCCCGATGGCCAAGCCCCACTTGCAATTCCTCCGAGTATACTAGCGACTCCGGCCGGGAATCATGCTATACTATTAGCGAATACCCTATATTGGAGGAATGTTGTACTTTGATTACTGTCCAAAACGTCGGGCTCCGTTACGGGGACCGCAAATTATTCGAAGATATAAATATCAAATTCACCCCTGGCAATTGCTATGGCTTGATCGGTGCGAACGGTGCCGGTAAATCGACCTTTATTAAAATTCTCTCCGGCGAGCTGGAGCCGCAGTCCGGAAATGTCCACATGACGCCAGGCGAGCGTCTTGCCGTGCTGAAACAGGATCACTTTCAGTATGAGGAAGAGGAAGTTCTGAAGGTTGTCATCATGGGTCACGCCCGCCTGTACCAAATCATGCAGGAAAAGGACGCCATCTACATGAAGGAGGATTTCTCCGAAGAAGACGGCATGAAGGCTGCAGAACTTGAAGGCGAATTCGCGGAATTGAACGGATGGGAAGCGGAATCCGAAGCGGCCGTTCTCTTGAAAGGCCTCGGTGTAGGCGAAGACCTTCATCACAAAAAAATGGCGGAGCTTTCCGGCTCTGATAAAGTGAAGGTTCTCTTGGCACAAGCTTTGTTCGGCAAACCGGACGTCCTGCTCCTTGACGAGCCGACGAACCACCTTGATATCCAGGCAATCCAATGGCTTGAGGAGTTCCTGATCAATTTTGAGAACACTGTCATCGTCGTGTCGCATGACCGTCACTTCCTGAACAAAGTGTGCACGCATATCGCCGACCTTGATTTCGGAAAAATTCAGATCTACGTCGGAAACTATGATTTCTGGTATGAGTCGAGCCAGCTTGCGCAAAGGATGGCTTCAGATGCAAACAAAAAGAAGGAAGAGAAAATCAAGGAGCTTCAGGCCTTTATCGCGCGGTTTAGTGCGAACGCCTCTAAATCGAAACAGGCAACATCAAGGAAAAAATTGCTTGATAAAATTACGCTTGATGACATCCAGCCTTCTTCCAGACGCTATCCGTTCGTCGGCTTTTCACCTGATCGTGAAATCGGCAACGACCTGCTCCGCGTCGAAGGGCTGACAAAAACGGTTGACGGCGTGAAAGTTCTTGATAACGTCTCTTTCATTATGAACAAAGACGACAAAATTGCCTTGGTCGGAGCGAATGAAATAGCGAAGACGACGCTGTTCAAAATTCTCGCAGGCGAAATGGAGCCGGATAGCGGCACATTCAAATGGGGCGTTACAACGTCACAATCCTATTTCCCGAAAGACAACTCGGAGTTTTTTGACGGATGCGACCTGAACCTCGTCGATTGGCTCCGCCAGTTCTCACCACAGGACGACAGCGAAAGCTTCCTCCGCGGCTTCCTCGGCAGAATGCTGTTCTCCGGCGAAGAAGTGAAAAAGAAAGCAAGCGTCCTCTCTGGAGGGGAAAAAGTGCGCTGCATGCTGTCGAAAATGATGCTGAGCGGCTCAAACGTGCTCATGTTGGATGAGCCGACGAACCACTTGGACCTTGAATCGATCACTGCCCTGAACAACGGGCTGATCAACTTCAAAGGCTCCATCATTTTCGCATCGCATGACCATCAGTTCATTCAGACGATCGCAAACCGCATCATTGAGATCACGCCAAAAGGCATCATCGACAAACAAATGACGTATGATGAGTATCTCGAAAACGATGAATTACAGAAAAAAGCGGCGGAAATGTATGCATAAGAAAAAAACCGGGACTGCATCCTACATGCAGCCCGGTTTTTTTGCTAAAACTTTCCGAATATATTGGATTGTTGGTCTTTTTCGGATATAATAAGAATTGTTTAGAGTTCCGAAATAATACATAAAGGGGTTTTCCTAATGCAAAAATTGAAGGAAAAACGTTTGACGCGCCAGGAAGTTCCTGAAGCACTTACATGGGATCTGCGCGATTTATTCGCAACAAGGGAAGATTGGGAAAAGGCACTAGAAGCCTTAACCAGTGACCTCCCTTCCGTCACTAAATATAGAGGAAAGATTGGGGAGAGCCCAGAAACGCTGCTCGGCTGTTTTGACGCTTTGGAGAAACTACAGGAAAAGGCAATACGGGTTTCCGCCTATGCAAGTCTGCGCCAATCAGCGGATGGAACTGACCCTGTCAACCAGGGGGATTTTTCAAAGGTTGCCGCAATGCAGGCCAAAGTCGGTGCCGAGTTATCATTCATCGATTCAGAAATCCTTGCTCTGCCATCCGAAAAACTTGAAGAATACTTGAACAGCCCTGAGCTGGCAAAATACAAGAAAACACTCGCCGACCTGCTGGAAAAGAAAGAATACATGCTCTCCCCCGAAACGGAGAAAGCACTGGCTGCACTCGGCGAAGTGCTCGCTGCACCGTATGCGATCTATCAAACAAGCAAATCTTCCGACATGCAATTCGACTCGATCCAGGATGATGAGGGCAACGAACTGCCCGTCTCGTTTGCGCTCTTTGAAGACGAATACGAACAGACACCAGATACGGAAGTTCGCCGGAAAGCCTATGATTCCTTCGTTCATACTTTAAAGCAATATAAAAACACATATGCCGCAACTTATGCTGCTGAAGTGAACAAACAGCTGGCCCTTTCACGTCTGCGCGGCTATGAATCGGTCACGCATATGCTGCTCCACCCGCAGCAGGTCACGCTCGAGATGTACAACAACCAGCTCGATATCATTCAAAAGGAACTGGCACCGCATATGCGCCGTTTCGCTGCGTTGAAAAAACGTGTGCTCGGCCTCGAGACAATGCGTTTTTGCGACTTGAAAGCGCCGCTCGATCCGGAATTCAGCCCGGTGACAACGTATGAGGAAACGACGGATACGATTCTCGAAGCGCTCAGTGTCATGGGCGAAGAATACAGCGAGGGAATGAAGCGGGCAATGACAGAACGCTGGGTCGACCTCGCAGACAATGTCGGCAAATCAACCGGCGCTTTCTGTAACAGCCCGTATGGCGTCCACCCCTATATTCTGATCACTTGGACTGACAACATGAGAAGCGCATTCGTGCTTGCCCATGAACTTGGCCATGCCGGGCATTTCTACCTCGCCGGCAAAAATCAGTCGCTTTTTAATACGCGGCCATCCATGTACAATATCGAGGCGCCATCGACGATCAACGAGCTTCTGCTGGCGGAACATTTGATGAAAAAAGCCGGTGACGACACACGGATGAAGCGCTGGGTCATCCTGCAGCTCCTCGGCACGTACTACCACAACTTCGTCACCCACCTGCTGGAAGGCGAATACCAGCGCCGTGTTTATACAGCGGCTGAAGGCGGCACACCGATTACTGCGAAGCTGCTCTGCGGCCTGAAATCGGACGTGTTAAAGGCATTCTGGGGTGACACGGTCGAAATCGATGAAGGCGCGAGCCTGACATGGATGCGCCAGCCGCATTACTATATGGGGCTCTACCCATACACGTATTCGGCAGGTTTGACTGTTTCCACCGCAGCTGCCGAAATGATCAAGGAGGAAGGGCAGCCTGCTGTTGACCGCTGGCTCGACCTCTTGAAAGCAGGCGGCACGCTGAAGCCGCTAGACTTGATCAAACTTTCCGGTGTCGACATGTCCTCGCCGGAGCCGATCGAGAAAGCCGTTGCCTATGTCGGCTCGCTGATCGATCAATTGGAAGAGAGCTATCAATAACACATAAAGAGCCGGTAATCCCATCATAAAGGGATTCCCGGCTTATTTTATTTATAGGCCGCCATCTTCTTTGTCGTTCAAATGATCCATTCCCTTGATGTCCGCCTCTTCCCTGCGTACCGTTTCGCTCACCGTTTCCGTATTTTTGACCTCTTTCTTGCCAATGATAATTTCTTCATTGACGACTGGCTTTTTCGTCACTTCCACACGCTCTTCTTTGAGCGGGATGCGGATTTCATCCGTACCCGTTTCAAATGAGGCAGCGGCTTCATCTTTTGCGGCTTGTTCGCCAACCGGCCTGCGTTCGATGTACACTTCTTCCCTGCTGACCGGCACATCAACGGACTGTTCTTCTTCGACGACATGCTTGCCGAGAGTTACTTCCCCGCTTTCCACCTTTGTCTTATCGACACGCAGCTTTTCTTCATGCAACTGCAAACGGGCCTCTTCATCAACATTCGTTAGATTGTCATCGACCCCACTGCCCACGCGCTGAATCAAAGGATCATCCGCTGCCAGCCCTTCTGCCACATGTTCGCGAATGCCCTGACCTCCTGCATCCGCCCTGCCGGACGCATCCCTATCCACATAGACAAGAATGCCTCCCTTTTCTATGTCCCCATGATAGCGGTCAATTTCAGCATCCGTTAGCCCGACTCTTGACAAGGCATCCCTGAACGGCTGCTCCCCCTTCATCATATCGGCGAAGCGCTCATGCCAGGTCTGATTCGCCGCCCTGACATCGATATCGGTCCGGCCCCGCATCGTCGAAAATTCGTCTTTGTCTTTCGCAACCGCATAAATATCGCAAGAGGTATACCCTTCTCTCTCCAATTTCTCAATTTCTCGGATTGCTTCCTCCACTGAATGAAAAACACCGATAACTTTTTTATCCATATAGAAACCCTCCTTAAAATTTTCTCTCCCCCGTCTATACCCGGCTGGCGAAGATGTACACTTAAGAAAAGCACAAGGCGCCCGCCTATCGGCGACAAGCATAAGACAAGCGCTGACAGAAGGCGCTGTTTGCCTTCGGAAGCGATTGACTTATGACTCGAGCCGATGGCGCCTGGAGCTAGACACCGACAAAAAAAGCGCCCGTCCGGAGAGCTTAATAGCTCATCCCGGACGGGCACTTCGTTTCACTGATTATACTGTCGCTTTTCTTTCCTCTTCGATTTTTTCAAGACGGGCTTTAACCTCATCTTCGGAAAGATCATGCTCTTTAATATAAAGGTTACGCGGATGTACGCGGCATTCATCTGTGCAGCTCCGCATGTATTTATGTTCATTTTCCTCATGGCAAAGGAATTGTTTGTTGCATTCAGGGTTTGCGCAATTTACATAGCGCTCGCATGGCGTGCCGTCAAAGTATTCACGTCCGACGATGACATGTTCCTTCTGATTGACTGGAACCGCGATCCTTTCGTCGAACACATAGCACTGTCCATCCCAAAGTTCGCCTTGCACTTCAGGGTCTTTTCCGTATGTGACGATGCCGCCGTGCAGCTGTGACACATCTTCAAAACCTTCGCGCTTCAGCCAGCCCGAGAATTTCTCGCAGCGGATACCGCCTGTGCAATAGGTAAGGATTTTTTTTCCTTCAAGAACCTCTTTGTTTTCACGGACCCAATCAGGCAGGTCGCGGAACGTTTCGATGTCCGGGCGGATGGCGCCGCGGAAATGGCCGAGGTCATATTCATAATCATTCCGGGCATCAAGGACAACTGTGTTCTCGTCTTGCATTGCCTCGAAAAATTCCTTCGGCTCCAAATACTTCCCTGTGATTTCATGCGGATTGATGTCATCTTCAAGGCGCAATGTGACAAGTTCTTTGCGCGGGCGGACATGCATTTTTTTGAATGCATGGCGATCGGCTTCATCGATCTTAAAGACCATTGTCGCAAACCGCGGATCGTTCTTCATTTTTTCCATATACGCTTCTGTTTGTTCCCATGTACCGGAAACCGTGCCGTTAATGCCTTCTGTGGCAACAAGGATACGGCCTTTCAAGCCGACATCTTTGCAGAATGCAAGATGCTCTGCCGCAAATTCTTCCGGATTTTCAATTGTTACATACTGATAATACAACAACACTCGATATTTAGGATTTTCAGACATGCAAAATACCACCTATCATCTTATATTTGCAAGATATAAACGTGTAGGAGGGTATCGTCCGGAGAAATTTCCGGATATACACTTTATTCTTACAGAGAAGTATTTTACATTTTTCTCGCCTGAAAATCAAGACTCTCCGTGTTGTTTGTCATAACCTGTACATCTTTTATAGCCGCCGAAAGCCTTCTCCAGCTTTTCCCCAAACTGAAAAATCGCTTCCTCATTCCCTGTTTTGGAAAGGATTTGAACGCCGATCGGCATGCCGTCATGGTCGCGTCCTGCCGGGATGACCAAAGCCGGCAGCCCCCAAACATTAGCGTAGGCGACATACGGCATGAATTGTGTAAAGGTTTTTCGGATTGAAAAAATCTCCTTATACACCCCTCCATGTTCAGGTGCTTCCCGGTGGTAAACCGGAAAGATGAGTATTCTCCTATCCAAATATTCATTGAGCTTGGCATCTCCTTCAGCAATCAGTCTTTCAATTTCCCGCCGTCTGTTCCTTCCTGGCTTGAAAAGCCTTGCTCCGATAAGGGCCCAGCTCAAATACAAGTGATAATCCGAATTCCGTCCAGCTTTTTCCTTCACGTACTCCTTTAAAGGAGACATTTTCCTGCCAGGGGGCGAAGCGGTTTCTACGACACTGTTCCCGCCATCGATAGACATCATTTCCTGCCAAAGCTTTGAGGACTCATGAAACAGAGGCGGGATACTGCGCCGAGCGTCAAATTCCTCATCAAACAGAGAGTGGATTTTCGTCAATAGCGAGTTCGTCTCGATCGAAAGCGGATAAAGGCCGCCGGGGAGGACTTCCACCTTGTAGTCCTCAAGCCGACCTGCAAGCTTGGTCTTGCCGCCGATAATGCTGTATAAAAGCCTCATATCCCGGACCGACTTCCCCATGGGCCCAATGCCGAGCATCCGCTCCTGCAGCGGGTGGGTAATATACGGATAGCTGCCCTGCTGGGACACCTGTGCGTTGCCGGATTTAAAGCCGACGACACCATTGAAATGAGCGGGAAAGCGAATCGAGCCGCCGATATCCGAACCGATTCCGGCCGCAGCACCGCCGACTGCAAGCAGCGCTCCTTCCCCGCCGCTGGATCCCCCTGCAGTCCGTCCGGTATCCCAAGGATTGTTCGTCCTGCCATAAAGTTTGTTATCGCTCTCCTGGCAAAAACAAAGGGCGGGCGTATTGCTCTTTCCGAGTATAATCGCCCCTTCCTTCTTTAAAAGCTCAACGACTTCCGCATCCCTCTCAGCTTTGCTGTTTTTCCGGTGCACGAGTCCGCCGGTCGTTTTCATTCCGTATACATCAAAAGATTCCTTCATGCTGATCGGCACACCTTCAAGCTGTCCAAAAGGGGTTCCTGATCGAATCCTTTCATCCGCTTCACGGGCCTCCCGCCTTGCCTGTTCGAACCTCTCCTCAACGAGGCAGTTGATCTTCCCGTTCACACTCTGCAAGTGGCCGATATACGTTTCTGTCGCCTCAACCGAACTGAGATGCCCGCCCGCAATCGCCTCCGCAATCTCATGGGCATCCATATCCAATATCGCTTCTTTCGTCAACTTGCCAACGCTTTCAATCAACATGAACATATCCCCTTCTATTGGCATTGAAAAAGCTTTTACTATATATATTTCTGTCCGCATGCGAAAAATTCCTCTCATGCGGGTACATTTGTTTAGACCAGTGGAAAGGAACCGTTTATAATTAAAATATACTGAGAATAGAAAGGTTGTTGAGATGAATCCACAAGAATTGATTGAACAAAAAATACAGCACCGGAAACTGTCGCGCAAAATTCTCTTCTGGCGCGTCCTGCTTGTTACAATCGGAGCTACGCTGATGGCCGTCGCGCTCGAATTGTTTCTTGTGCCGAACCATATATTGGACGGCGGCATCACCGGTATTTCGATTATCCTCTCCTATCTTACCGACTTCCGGCTCGGATTTTTCATCTTTCTCTTAAATCTGCCATTCATCTACATTGGCTACAAACAAATCGGGAAAACATTCGCCTTTACGACCTTGTACGGCATTACCGTTCTTTCCATCGCTTCGATTCTTCTGCACGATGCCATTGTCGTCACGGACGACATTTTGCTCGATACGGTTTTCGGCGGCATCATACTCGGCGTCGGGGTCGGCATCGTCATCCGTTACGGAGGCTCGCTCGACGGCACAGAAATCATGTCAATCTTGCTGAACAATAAGCTGCCATTCTCGGTCGGCGAGATCGTCATGTTTTTCAACTGCTTTATTTTTGCGTCTGCCGGGTTTGTTTTCACGTGGGAACGGGCGATGTATTCGATCATCACCTACTTTATCGCATTTAAAGTGATGGATATTGTCATTGAGGGACTTGATGAATCAAGGGTAGCCTGGATCATCAGTGACGAAGTGGAAAATATCGGCGACGCGATCCTTGCCAGGCTTGGGCGCGGCGTCACCTACCTGAAAGGCGAAGGGGCTTATACCGGCGACGACAAAAAAGTCATCTTTTGCATCGTCACACGATTGGAAGAAGCGAAATTGAAGTCGATCATCGAAGAATTCGACAACACTGCCTTCCTCGCTGTCGGCAGCATCGCCGAAGTCAGGGGCGGCCGATTTAAAAAGAAACATATTCATTAATAGAAACGGCCGAAAAGGACAATTCCTTTCCGGCCGTTTTCTTTCTATCTCATTCTCCTGCGTGGATCTCTGCCACTTTTTCATCACTCGGAAGCAGCCAGGTGAGAAGGCCGGCAAGCGGAAGGAAGCTGCTCAGAATCATGATAAACTTTACACTGAACAGATCTGCCAATGTACCGAACAAAACCGCACCGACCGCTCCCATCCCGAAAGCGAACCCGACGATCAGGCCGGACACCATCCCGATTTTCTCCGGGACAAGCTCCTGCGCATAGACGACGGTCACACTAAAGCTTGAGGTGATGATAAAGCCAATCAAGAGGAAAAGCGGACCGACAACGCCAAGCGGCACATACGGCAGCATGAGTGTAAGCGGAGCAGCTCCCGCCATCGAAAGAAAGATGATATTCCGCCTGCCGAACCGATCAGCGAGCGGTCCGCCGAAAAAGGTGCCGAGAACACCGGCGAACATAAAGATGAACACATAAATTTGCGCATTGCGAATCGATAAACCATAATCATTAATCAAGTAAAACTGATAGAAATTGCCGATCGCCGCTGAATACCAGGAACGGGCAAACACGAGAAAGACGAGCAGCACAATCGCCGCCTTGATCTTCGGATGAAGGCGGACCTTCCCCTTCTCTTTCGATCCGTCCTTCTTCCGGAACCTTTCCTCTTCCAGCTGCCCTTTATACCAGCGTGAGACGAAACTGAGGAGAACAATGCCGGCCGCCGCGACAGCGACAAATGCGAGTGCCCCTTTCTGTCCCGTCATGACGAAGATGAGCGCCGTGAAAACAGGTGCGAGCGACTGTCCGAAGTTCCCGCCGACCTGGTAGATCGATTGGGCAAGCCCCCGTTTTGTCCCTGCCGCCATATAAGCGACCCGTGAGCCTTCCGGATGGAAAACCGCCGACCCGATTCCGATGAAAAAGACAGACGCCAAAATCATATAGAAATTTGAAGAAAGCCCGAAGCCGATCAGCCCGAGCAAGCTTAAAAACATGCCGAACGGAAGCAAGAACGGCGTCGCCCGCCGATCCGCAACAAAGCCAAAAACCGGCTGCATAACCGAAGATGTCATATTCAGCATAAAAGCGATCCAGCCAATTTGCGCATAGGACAAATCAAGCGTCTTTTCAAAAATTGGGTTCATCGCCGGAACGACCGACTGGATCGCATCATTGATCAGATGGCTGCCGGAAATAGCGAAAAGAATCCCATAAACCGTCGCCATTTGCGGCCTTCCTTTACTAGCTTGCACTTTGTCCATCAATCATCCTCTTTCCCGGGCTGTTGAGCAGCCCCTGCTTTTTCTAAAAAAATTCGCCATAAAATCATGTGGCAGACCGCCACAGCTTTCGGATGGCCGGCATGCTTGACTTCTTCTACCAAGAAAAGATCGACTTCGTATAAGGCTTGGCAGTCCAGCAGCCCCACTCTTTTTTTGCAGCTTCGAACAATAAGTGGGTTCAGCCTGTTACAGCGGCGGCTTTTGCCTTCATCATTTTCCGGTTCGGCAGACAGAAGCCCGCCGCTATATCCATGAATACCGACCGACAGCCCCTACTCTTCCCCTCCGCAAACAACTTCCGGAAGAGTGTCGTTTTGCCTCTGTTCTGGTAGCCGCTATCCCAAATCTTTCGCTTCCTGCCACGGCGTTGCACTTCCTTCATTATCTTCAAGCAGGAGGATATCCACCTTGTCGCCCTTCCCGTATCCTCTCGTGCCACCGGCCAAGACGAGCAGGCAGTCCGCCCATGCAAGCGAGGTGACAACCCCTGGTTTGTCCAAGCCGACCGGTCCGGCCAAAATCTTCCCGTCTTCGAACCGGAGCTTTGCGCGCACAAAGCGGCTGAACGGATTCGGCTTGGTGAAGTCGGCCGCTAAGCAGCCTTTCACCGATTTTAAGAACGGTTTATCGGAATGGAGCCAGTATTTTATGTAGGGCCGGACGAACAGTTCAAAACCGACGTAGCATGCAGACGGGTTTCCGGACAATCCAAACAGCAACTTTCCGTCCCGCTCGGCACAGCTTGTAACGCTACCCGGCCGCATGGCGATTTTGTTGAACAGGGACTCTGCCCCGATTCGCCTGAAAATTTCAGGCATATGATCGAAATCGCCGACAGAAACACCGCCGGTCGTGATGACAAAATCACACTCGTCCATTGCCTTTCCAATCACCGAATGGAGAGCATCAAGCTCATCCGCAGCTTCAGCATACATCTTCGGGATGCCGCCCGCCCGGATGATCTGCGCTTCAATCATCGGCCCGTTGCTGTTGCGGATTTTTCCAGGGACAAGCTCCTCGTCCGGCTGCAGCAATTCACTTCCAGTCGCTATCACGCCGATAACCGGTTTTTTCGCGACCTTTACCCGGGCATAGCCGAATGTCGCAAGCAGCGCCTTCACCCCCGGATTAATCAACGTTCCTTTTTCGATCAGCAGCCCGCCTTTTTTCGTGTCCTCACCTTGAAAGGAAATGTTTTCTCCCTCGGCGATTTCACGTTCTACAGTAATCATTTTTTGTCCGTCTTTAGACGTCTCCTTTACGAGTTCAAGCATGATCACACAATCGGCTCTAGCCGGGATTTGTGCGCCGGTCATAATCCGGACCGCCTCCCGTTCACCAACATGGATAAGACTCACTTGCCCGGCCCCGATTTCATCGACGACCTTGAATATGTATGGTTCTTCACTTGAAGCTTCTTTCGTGTCGCGCGAACGGAGGGCAAACCCATCATACGGCGAGCGGTCAAACGGCGGCACGTCATGTGCTGCTTTGAGCCCCTCTCCTAACCGACGGAAGTCACAATCCTCAAGCGGCACCTCTTCCAGCGCCCCCCGCCTTTTCAAGGCCATTACTTTTTCCACCGCATCCGCTACCAGAATCGGTTTCCGCACTTCTACCATTTCGCTTCCCCCTAACCGCCGATATACGACATTTCGATTTTCTTTTTCTTGCCCTGGCCGCCATCACCGTTGCGCAAATCGGAATAGCGATCCTTTCGATTGCCCCACAAGCCGGCAACATGGCCAAACAGTTCTTCGTCTGTCAAGTTACCGCGGAGGGGCACCTTTAGATCATGGCCTTCACTCGCAAACAAACACGTATAGAGCTTTCCGTCAGCCGAAATCCGCGCCCTTGTACAGGAGGAGCAGAACGATTCCGAGACGGAGGTGATGAAGCCGATTTCCGCTCCCTCATCCTTATGCTTAAACCGCTTCGCCACTTCGCCAAAATAGCCAGGAGCAACCGGCTCCAGTTCAAACTCTTGTTCTAGAAGTCTGAGAATCTCCTTCTTTGTCACCACTTGCTCCATATTCCAGCCATTTGAATTTCCGACATCCATAAACTCGATAAAACGGATCGTGACGCCAAGCTCCTTGAAATACCGTACCATCGGAACGATTTCCTGCTCGTTTACACCTTTTTGCACAACCATATTTACCTTAATCGCAAATCCGCAGTCAAGTGCCGCACGGATTCCTTTCAACACAGCCTCCGAACGGATTCCCCGCCCGTTGATCGCTGTAAACACTCCGTCATCAAGCGCATCAAGGGAAATATTGAGCCGCCGCAGCCCCGCCTTATAGAGCGGCTTCGCATACATAGGCAGCATAACCCCATTCGTTGTCAGGCCGATATCCTCAATCCCCGGAATCGCAGTTAGCGCCGCGATTAAATCCGGGACGCCTTTTC
Organism: Lederbergia sp. B243.17; assembly: GCF_057657925.1. Lineage (NCBI taxonomy): Bacteria > Bacillati > Bacillota > Bacilli > Caryophanales > Bacillaceae > Lederbergia > Lederbergia sp. B243.17. The sequence goes on along the minus strand of NZ_JBWBKF010000043.1, from coordinate 64,997 downwards.
TCATCAGCGGCTCCCCGCCGGTAATACGCAGTTTTTTCACACCGAGCCGGCTGAAGATCCTTGCTGTTCTCTCAATCTCTTCAAATGAAAGCACTTCGCTTTTCGGCAAAAATGCGTAATCCGGACCGAAAATGTCAGCCGGCATGCAATATTGGCAGCGAAAATTGCATTTATCGGTAATCGATATTCTTAAATCATTCAAAGGACGGTTTAATTGGTCGGTTATCATGCTCGTCTTATCCTTTCCGTTCCTTATTTGGATCATTAATCATGCTTTCCAAAGTTGAAACCGGCGCTTGCCTCGCTGCGCCGGAAGATTCTTTTTATTGTAACATTTTTCACTTACCCCAGACTATCAATCCGACTGTGATTTTAAATACCGCCGGGCGGGTATAGTTTGTAAGGAGATTGATTAACTTGTAAAGAAGAGCTTGTATTGAACGAACAAAGGAGTGGTTAAATTTGAAAAAAGGATTAGGAGCGCTCATTGGAATCATCGTGGTACTTGCAATCGTCATCATTCCTCTGCTCGGAAGCTACAATGGTTTCGTGAACGCCGAGGAAGACGTGAACAAGCAATATGCCCAGATTCAAAACCAGCTTCAGAGACGGGCGGATTTGATCCCGAATCTCGTGAACACCGTCAAAGGATACGCCTCCCATGAAAAAGAGGTGCTCACATCGATTGCTGATGCCCGGTCAAGGCTGATTGGCGCTAAAACCCCGGCGGAACAAGCTACCGCGGATGCAGACCTGACGAGCGCACTCGGCCGATTACTCGTCATTACAGAAAATTATCCCCAGCTTAAATCGGATAAGCAATTTACTCAGTTGATGGATGAACTATCAGGTACAGAAAACCGGATTGCCGTCGCCCGGATGGACTATAACGAACAGGTGACTTTGTACAACAAGAAAGTCAAGCAAATGCCGGGACGACTCGTAGCAGGAGTATTTGGTTTCGATGAAAAAGAGTATTTCAAAGCTGACCCGGCAGCGCAAAAGGCGCCGGAAGTAGATTTTAACGGAGATGGTGAGGGATGACCAAGAGAGCCCTTTCCCTCTCTTTCCTCTTTTTGCTGATTTTCACATTGGTCGCCATTCCTGCGCGTGCAGCAGATGTGCCCGAGCTGGCTGGCGATATTTATGTGCAGGATACGGCAAATATGTTTTCAGCCGAGCAAAAGAGGGAGCTGCTTGACCTCGGCAGATATCTTGATGACCGGACAGGCGCTCAAATCGCGGTCCTGACGATCCCGTCGCTTGAAGGCGAAGAGCCGGCCGATTACGCGCTGAAGGCATTCCGCAAGTACGGGCTTGGGGCTAAAGGGGACAACAATGGGGTGCTCCTTCTTTTCTCCCTTCCCGACAAGGAGAACAACATTGACGGGGAAGTGTACGTCGAAGTCGGCTACGGTCTTGAAGGAATCCTTCCTGACGGGAAAGTGGGAAGAATCCTCGATGAGTATGCACTTCCCTACCTGAATGAAGGGTATTATGACGCCGCTGTCGAAAATACGTATAAGCAGCTATTTAATGAAGTGGCCTCCGAATACAATTTGGACAGACAGGCAGAGACAACAAGATTTGTTCCGGATGCTGCAGGGCAGCAAGAGGGCCCGTCCCTGCTGAAAATCATTCTCTATGGCATTATTATCTTGATCGTCGTCATTTTGGATTTCAAGTTTTTCGGCGGCATGCTCACGTACACATTGATCCGCATCCTCAGTATCTTTGCCAGCCGCGGTGGTGGCGGCGGAGGTGACGGACCGCGCAGAGGCGGTGGCGGCTCTGCCGGCGGGGGTGGCGCTGGCAGAAGCTGGTAATTCCCCGGAATCGATAGAAAGGAATGAACTGATATGGAAAAAGGCATTCGAATGATTGTCCACGGCAATGTACAGGGCGTCGGCTTCCGCTATTTTACTCAGGAAGCGGCAGCCGGACTCGGGCTCAAAGGCTGGGTGAGAAATCGTGAGGACGGCGACGTCGAAATTGCCGCGGAGGGACCTCAGGACTCAGTCGACCAATTCATCGAAAAAATCAAAGCAGGACCCTCCCCGTTTTCAAGAGTCGATGACTTCACGATCAGTCCGCTAGACGAAAAGATAAACCTATCCTCCTTTCGGATCAAATATTGATAGAATGCCAGCAAAAAGTGGCCGGGCGATTCAATTCCCACTGAATTTCCCGGCCCTTTATTTTTCCTCTTGTATGAATTGTTGGCTGATAGGGCTAGACCTTTAAACTCGAATATGGAGAACCCTTTCTTCTATTATGAAAGCCCTTATTAGTGCAATCCTTCACATTAAATGAATCATTTTACTGGTTTATATATTTGAAGTGAATCCCCATCATCTTTTATTCCATATGAATGTGGAAGCCCCTTTAGTAAAATAACTGCTTGTATGTCACCTCTTGAAGCAAATAGATTAATGATCCATACAAATATAGGCAGCCAAATTCCCACTCCTGAAAGGATAAAACTTAACACTACGGAGATCATTCCTAAAATCAGCATGGGTGCTAATGTAATCAATATGTAAGAATTTTTATTAAAAACCGCTTCACTTTTAGCAAATATGAAAGGACCGCTAAATCCATACTGTGGACTGATTCCGCTAAAATGTTTCATCAATATTCCATGTATCAATTCGTGTAGCACTATGTACAACAATATTACTAGAGGTACCACAAGTAGTAATAAAGGCACGGCTTTTATCAATTTTAATAATTCGATGAGCGGAACACAATATTGCCCTACAAAAACACCTATAACAATAAGAATAAGTATACTTATATTTATGATCTTAGGAATTTTGATTTTCTCCCAGTCCACTGTCTTACATTCTGCGTAGTTTTGAGACAAGTTCTTCCCTCCTTAAATGTTTCCAATATTATTGATGGATGCTTACTTGTATAAATTACTTCAGGAGCAATTCTACTATCGAAACATCGTTCTTCCTGATAACCTTTGATAAACTTCTGCGTAAGCTGCTCCTTTAGTTACTAGATTTCATCTATCAATTTTCTTCTAATCTTTGATATCAGCCTCTCCTCTTTAAAATGTACCATATATTCTGATAAACTCTATATCCTTTACCTTTATTCTTAGGTTGGTGGAAGTCGATTGTCACGGATTTTTGATTTCTGACCGAACACAAATAGCTGCGCCTACCCCGAAAAGGTAGACGCAGCTATTTGTTAAAAAATGAATCCGATGTTTGTCACTTTTCCCTTCAGACCAATATTAAATGGCCTGTGCCAAAAGCTTTTTCAACAATGGAAACAGGAGGTCGGGCAGTTTGTCGACGGATGGCACGATGATGCTGTACTGGCCGTAAATATTTTGGAAGACCTTTTTCTGTTCTTCGCCGATCTCATCGTTGGAAAGGAAAATGTTGAAGATCTCGATCCCCTGCCTTCTCGCATCAACAACTGCTTCATGCGTATCAATGATCCCGTTTTGACTGTAGCCGAATGCTGCAGGCTCCCCATCCGAGAAGACGATCATGAATTTCTGTTTCTCGTGCCTTCGTGCAAGCCGCTCGCCCATGACCCGGATGGCAAATCCATCGCGGTTGTCTTCTTCCGGCTGAAGCTTCATGATCTCCGGTCCAGCTTGTTCCTTCAGACAATTGGAGAACGAGATCGGGATGCTGAAGTAATTGGGCTGGTCTTCGGCGCTCGCTTCATTCGCATCCTCCCAGAAACCGACGATTTCATGATGGACCTTCACAGATTTCAGCGCTTCGTGAAACAGAACGATTCCCCGTTTCGTTTCCTCCATCTTATCCTGCATCGACGCCGAGCAGTCGACGAGCAGGGTGAACACCGCATCAATTTCCTTCGAAGGCTCCTGTTTTTTATAAAAGAGCTTCGGCTGCTCTTCGGTGAAATAATGGAGGAGCTTCCGCTTGTTCAGCCTGCCGAACAGCAGACCGGAACGCGGTTCAATGTTTTTGTGCTCAAGCGTCCGGTGCATGATGTTTTTCAGCTTTTTCTGGTAGAGAGTGATGCTTGCCTGGTCTTCCTTGTACTGGACACGATCCTTTTCGCTAACTTGAAAATCGGTGCGGAATACGGCGCGGGCACGCTTGTTTTCATGTCCGTATTTTGGTGTGCCTCCTGCAGGAATGTCCTTTTTCCCTTCCATTGCTTCCAGGTCGGAAAAGTCTTTGTTGGCGCTTTTCTGTGCAGAGCCCTGAACCATCGCAAGCGCCTGGTCCCCGGCTTCCCCTTCTCGCGCATCTTTGTTGAAAATCTTCGTTCCCGTTCCCTGCTCCAAATCAAATTGAAGGAAGCTTTCCCCCGGATCCTTCGTTTCCCGGTGCCATGTTTTCATCTCTTCCTTGAACACTTCCGCTTCCTCCGGCTCCTCGTCTGCGATATCACAATTGGCAAGCGGATCCTTGCGCAGCAGGTCACGGTATTCCACACCCTTTTCCTCGGATGCCGACATGTTGCCAAGGTGGAAATATTCATTCAGCATATCCCGGCCCAGACTCTCGCCTGCAATATCATAAATCTGCCTGGATATTTGGGCAGTTTCTTCCGTCGAACCGGCAGAAAAGGCAAGCTCAAGCCTTTCTCTGATGGAGGGCACAATCCGGCCAAGTTCCTCAGGGAAGGACGGAACATCGTAAATCGGGCTGCTTGCATTCAAGAGCGTATAGATGAAGTTGAACAGTGCATCGGTGAAGACACTTTTTTGCAAATTCACCTTCAGCTGATTAGCAAAATAGCTTTGATAAATTTTTCTCCGGACCGAAAACTCCGCCCGCATTCCGGGTCTTGCCCGCTTGCAAAGCTCTTCGATCCTCAGGTCTTCCAGCAAAACAAAAAGCTGGATGGCAAAGCTTGGGTGTGCCTGTTTCCGGCTCCAATCGCGAAACCGCATCGCAGCAGCCCTGTCGGTATACTGCAAATTGCCCATCGCCCGCAAGAACACATCCGACTTCATTCCGCCCTTCGTTTCCCCATCCGGGCGATGGCTCCAAAAATGGCTGACATAGACGATTTTCTCTTCCATGTCCACATAGGAATGAGAGCGGATCTCCGTTTCATAATCCGGATCCCGCGCTAGCGTCTTGGTCAAATCCGCCAGCTCCATCGCGAGCATCGAGTCCACTTTTTCATCATTAAAGTCAATGAACCGGTACATGCCGCTCCCTCCTTATGCGAATAATGTCGCGGCAATATTCATGATTGCCGCTTTCTCCCTCTCTTCTTCCATCTTATCGGCAATCCCGCGCTGGATTGCACGCAACGGCGGCATGAACACGGCTAGATCACATGTGTCAATCAGCGCACGGATTGAAGCGGCATCCTCCGGAATCTGCCCGTTCTGCACTTGGGTAATCAAGTCACCCGACAATGCGACAAACTGTTCGAGCAGCCGCTCATCTTTCAGCAGGCTCTCGTTTCGAAGAACCGTCTTCAGCATTTCTCCTTGGATGTATGGAATCTCGACGATGACAAAACGGTTTTTCAGCGCTTCATTCAATTGTACTGTGCCGACATAGCCTTCATTGATCGCCGCAACGACTCCGAATGTTTTCTTTGCTTGTATCACATCGCCTGTAAACGGGTTGGCAAGCATCCGCCTGTAATCGAGAACACTATTCAAGATCGGCAGCGTTTCCGGCTTCGCCATATTGATTTCATCGATATAAAGGAGATGGCCGCTTTCCATTGCTTTGACGACCGGTCCAGGAACGAAATCGATCCGGCTTCCACCTTCATCCGCTGTAATTGTATTGAAGCCGAGAAGCGCCTCCGCATCCATATCAACCGAACAGTTCACGCTGTGCATCGGCTGGTTCAGAAAATGCGACAGTGTTTCCGCAAGCTTCGTTTTCCCTGCGCCTGTCGGACCTTTCAATAGAACGTTTTTCCCGAGTGCCAGTGCGATGATTGCATCTTGCAGCAGATGATCATCCGAGGAGATGAACCCTCCTTTTCCGAGCCAATCCTGATCGGTTATCGTATATCCTGCACGCCTTGTATGAATCAAATCATTGATCTCTTTCGGCAATTCCATTTTATTCATGATGTATTCAATCCTTTCATCCGTTGCCTGCCTCCCGCTCGGGCAGACACGCTTCTTTTTCATGATACATGTAAAGAGTCCCCCTGTTCAAATATAACGCAGGCACGCAAAAAGGCGGCAGGATTGCTCCCGCCGCCTTCCTCATTTATCCTGCAGCCTCTTCTGAAAACTGACTGTTGTACAGGTCGGCATAGAACCCGCCCTGCTCAAGCAGTTCTTCATGTGTCCCCTGTTCAATCACTTTCCCTTGATCCATTACAAGAATCAAGTCAGCATGCTGGATCGTCGACAGCCGGTGGGCGATGACAAAGCTTGTTCTGCCTTTCATCAGCCGGTCCATCGCCTGCTGGATGAAGACTTCGGTCCGTGTATCGACACTTGACGTTGCTTCATCGAGAATCATGATCGGCGAATCAGCCAAAATGGCACGGGCGATCGTGAGCAGCTGCTTCTGTCCTTGTGAAATATTGGACGCTTCCTCGTTTAGAATCGTGTCATACCCGTCCGGCAATGTGCGGATGAAATGGTCGGCATGCGCCGCTTCGGCAGCAGCAACCACCTCTTCCTCCGTTGCACCTTTCTTCCCGTAAGCGATATTATCGCGGATCGCCCCCTTGAAAAGCCACGTATCCTGCAGTACCATGCCGAACATGCTCCTTAGCTTCTCACGCGGCAATTCCGTGATGTCGGTTCCGTCAATCAAAATCCTGCCGCCTTTCAGTTCATAAAAGCGCATGAGCAGATTGATCATCGTTGTCTTCCCGGCACCTGTCGGACCGACGATGGCGGCCGTCTGGCCAGGGGCAACATGGATGTTCAAGTCCTCCATCAGCAAATCGTCCCCATATCCGAACTGGACATGGTCGAACCTTACTTCACCCTGTACCTTGACAACGTCCTCCCCGGCCTTTTCCGGGATTTCCTCTTCCTCATCCAACAGTTCAAATACCCGCTCAGCCGCCGCCACGGTCGACTGGATGATGTTGGCGATATTCGCCGTTTGCGAAATCGGCTGGGTGAACTGTTTGGAATAGGTGATGAACGTCTGAATATATCCAATCGAGATTGAACCGTTTATAACCAAAATACCACCGGCCAGACTGATGAGCACATAGCTCAGGTTGCCGATGAACGACATGAGGGGCATGATGATCCCCGAGATGAACTGCGCCTTGCGTCCGGCTTCGAACAGCTTGTCGTTCACCCCGTCAAACTCACGCAGCGATTTGTCCTCCTGACCGAACGCTTTGACGATAGAATGCCCCGTATACATTTCCTCAATATGCCCATTCAATTCTCCAAGTGTCTTTTGCTGGCTGCCGAAATATTTCTGTGATTTTGACAAGAACGGCCGGATGACAAAAATGGAGAGCGGAAGGCTGAGAATGGTGATGAGCGTCAGCAGCGGACTGATCGTAAGCATCATGATGATGATGCCGACAATCGTTACAATCGACGTAATAAACTGCGTCAAGCTCTGCTGCAGCGTACTGCCGATCGTATCAATGTCATTGGTGACCCGGCTCAGCGTCTCCCCATGCGACCTGCCGTCATAATATTTCAACGGCAGTCTTTTCAGTTTGCGGAAGACGTCTTCCCGCAAATCATACACCGTATTCTGTGCCACACTCGCCATCAGGAATTGCTGGATAAACTGAAACACGCTGGCAAATACGTACAAACCGCCAAGAAACAGCAGCATCTGTCCAATTTTACCAAAATCAATTCCTCCGCCTGAGGTTCCCTGGAGCTTGGAATAAAATCCTCCAATCAGTTCGTTAATCGTATCCCCCATTACCTTAGGGCCGTATATGGAAAATACGGTGCTGAGAATCGCCGTAATGAAAACGGCAATTAATCTAGTTCTGCGTGGGCGCAAATAAGCGAGGAGGCGGCGCAGTGTTCCTTTGAAATCCTTCGCTTTTTCGCCGGCGACCATCATATTGCCATGTCCGCCGCCTCTTCTCGGAGCAGTTCCCTTGCTCATGCTGTTTCCTCCTCCCCGAGCTGCGACTTCACGATTTCACGGTAAATCTCATTCGTTTCAAGCAATTCTTCATGCGTCCCCATGCCGGCAATCCGGCCTTTCTCCAGGACGAGAATCCGGTCTGCATCGATAACCGTGCTTACCCTTTGGGCAACGACGAGGACGGTCGCCTCTTTCGTTTCCTCTTTCAGGGCAGCCCTGAGTTTTGCATCCGTCTTGTAGTCGAGAGCCGAGAAGCTGTCATCAAAAAGATAGATGTCCGGTTTCCTGACGAGCGCACGTGCAATCGACAGGCGCTGCTTTTGCCCGCCCGACAAATTGGACCCTCCCTGCTCAATCACCGTGTCATAGCCGTCGTTCATCTTGCCGATAAAGTCGTCTGCCTGCGCTACTGAAGCTGCATGGCGGACCTCCTCATCGGTTGCATCTTCTTTGCCGAAACGGATATTTTCCGTAATCGTGCCCGAGAACAGCAGCGCCTTTTGCGGCACAAGCCCGATTTTCGAGCGGAACTCATCTTGGGAAGCGTCCTTGATATTAACTCCATTAATGCGAATCGTTCCGCTTGATGCTTCATAAAAACGGGGGATCAGGTTAATAAGTGTCGTTTTCCCGGCTCCTGTCCCGCCAATAATAGCGGTGACTTCACCTGGCCCCGTTTTGAAAGAAATATTCCTCAGTGCGGCCTCCTCAGCGCCGGGAAAGCGGAAAGTCACGTCGGCGAATTCAAGCGTACCCCGGTTTTCATTGGCCGATTTATGCCCCTCATCTTCAATTGACGGGCTCATGCTGAGCACCTCATTAATCCGATTCGCCGAAACAGAAGCCCGCGGGATGATGACAAACATCATGGATGCCATCACAAGGGCGAACATGATCTGCATTACATATTGGATGAAGGCCATCAAATCCCCGATTTCCATCGCCCCGTTGTTGATGCGGATTCCGCCGAACCAAATGACCGCGACAATCGACAAATTCATGATCAGCATCATCATCGGCATCATAAACGCCATCACTTTATTCACTTTGATCGAGACAGAAGTCAAATCCGAATTGGCCCTCTCCAGCCGTACCTGCTCATCATTCTCTCGATTAAACGCGCGAATGACGCGGACGCCGGTCAAATTTTCACGAAGGACAAGATTGAGCGAGTCCAGCCGATTCTGCACAAGCTTGAACAGCGGGAGCCCTTTTTTCATTACAAGCAAAATCGTTCCGACCAAAAAAGGGATGATGGCCAAAATAATGAGGGATAGTTTTGCATCCTTGGAAACGGCCATGATGATTCCCCCGACGAGCATGATCGGTGCCGTAATCACCATCCGGAGCATCATCATCACGACCTGCTGCACTTGGGTGATATCATTTGTTGTCCTTGTAATGAGCGAAGCGGTGCCCACTTTGTCAAACTCTTCAAGGGTGAAGTCGCTTACGTGGTGGAACACTTTTCTACGCACATCGCGGCCAAGCCCCATCGCAGCCTTTGAAGAATAGAAGCTGGCAGCAATTGAAGCGCCGACACCGACAAGCGCGACGACAAGCATGATACCCCCCCTGCGCCATATGTATGGGATGTCTCCCTTGACGATCCCGTTGTCGACGATGTGCCCCATCAACGTCGGCAAGTAGAGATCCGTCATTGCCTGGAGAAACACAAGTCCAAATACGGCTAGGACAATCCATTTATACACGGCCAAATTTTTCAGTATTTTAAACATTTGCGATCCCTGCCTTTTTAATCAAAATAGCGGTCATATGAAGGTACCACTATTGTTCTATATTGCCTTCTACAGAAAAAGAAAACGGACCTTTCGCAAGTCCGCATTTCGTTTCCGATATGATTTATTCTTCTGTACCGAGCAAGATCGCCTCCGTCACCTGCGGCAGCGCTTTCTGATAAGTGTACAGGCCCCTGCCGACCTTTACAATATTCTCATCGGCTTTTTCGATTGTTTTCATGAAAGTCGTCATATTGGCAATCCGGAAACCCGTCTGGTCTTCGATCTCACGCTGCAAGTCTGCGCCCCTGATCGGCCCTTCCTGCGATTTCAAGATGGTGATCGCTGTATCGCGCATTTTCGTTGTCTTGCTTCTTCTTGACGGCCGACCCTTCCGTGAGCGGCCATGGTGGACGGAACTGTCTCCATGTTCAGCGTCCGGGCTATCCAGATACAATCGGGACGACTCTAAAAATTCCGACCTCGTCTTCTCACCGCCGGTCCCGTCCTTTTCATCAAGCTCTCTCAAACGGCCCAAGATGGCGCTCCTTTCCCGCTGCAGCATTGCCATCAATCTCTCTTCCGCATCCCGCATCTGTTCCAGCCTTAATTTTAAGGCGGCGCGTTCATCAAACATAAGGGTTACACCATCCAATCTTCTATTTCTCTATTTTCTCCAACTATTATAGTTTATGAACGATAGTACCGTAAAGAAATTAGTAAGTAGAAAGCCGGTAAAACCCTTAATTTTGCGAACATTCCAGCAAAACGGTTGCAATCTCCGCTCCCCTTTTATATAATTTGTGTTGTAAGCGCTACCATTCACAGCATGATCTTTCCCAGAAATCAAAATAGAGGAGGAATTCAATGAGCCAAGTAACAATGAACGTCCATGAAAAGGTGCAAAAATTCCTGCAGGGCACAAAAAAGTTATACATCAACGGGGAGTTTGTCGAGAGTGCCTCCGGCAAAACCTTCGATACGCCGAACCCGGCAACAGGCGAAACACTCGCCACCCTGTATGAGGCGGAAGCGGAAGATATCGACCGTGCCGTCAAAGCCGCACGCAAAGCGTTTGATGAGGGCAAATGGTCTAGAATGAGCGCAGCAGCACGGAGCCGGCTCATGTACAAGCTGGCGGACCTGATGGAAGAAAACAAAGAAGCACTTGCCCAGCTCGAGACGCTGGATAACGGAAAGCCGATCGGCGAAACATCGAATGCGGACATCCCGCTTGCGATTGAACATATGCGATATTATGCCGGCTGGACGACAAAGATTGTCGGCCAGACGATTCCGGTGGCCGGCCCGTTCTTCAACTATACACGCCATGAGGCGGTAGGGGTCGTCGGCCAGATCATCCCATGGAATTTCCCGCTGCTGATGGCGATGTGGAAGCTCGGTGCCGCCCTTGCGACCGGATGCACAGTCGTGCTGAAACCGGCGGAGCAGACACCGCTGTCCGCCCTCTTCTTCGCCGAACTTGTTGAAGAAGCCGGGTTCCCGCCGGGTGTGGTCAATATTGTTCCGGGCTTCGGCGAAACGGCCGGTGATGCGCTCGTCAACCATCCGGAAGTCGATAAGATTGCTTTTACAGGGTCGACAGAAATCGGCAAGCTGATCATGAAAAACGCAGCCGATTCACTCAAGCGGGTGACGCTTGAGCTCGGTGGCAAATCGCCGAACATCATTCTCCCGGATGCCGACATGTCAAAGGCCATCCCTGGCGCACTCAATGGGGTCATGTTCAACCAAGGCCAGGTGTGCTGCGCAGGGTCGAGAGTTTTCATCCAAAAGAAACAGTTTGATAATGTAGTAGCCGATATGGCCTCCCATGCCAAAAACATCAAGCAAGGATCAGGGCTTGAAAAAGATACGCAGATGGGGCCGCTCGTTTCAGCTGAGCAGCAGAACCGGGTACTCGGCTACATTGAAAAAGGGATTAGCGAAGGAGCTGAATTGCTGACAGGGGGCAATAAACCGCGCGAAGAAGGGTATTTTGTCGAGCCGACCATTTTTGCCGATGTCAATGACGAGATGAGCATTGCAAAGGAAGAGATTTTCGGTCCTGTTATCGCCGCCCTCCCGTATGAGGACCTTGATGAGGTGATCAAGCGGGCGAACAGCAGCGAATATGGGCTTGCCGCCGGTGTCTGGACGAGAGATGTCGCGAATGCCCACTACATCGCAAATCGCCTGCGCGCAGGCACAGTATGGGTCAACTGCTACAACGCGTTTGATGCCGCATCGCCGTTCGGGGGCTATAAACAGTCCGGCATTGGGCGCGAAATGGGTTCGTACGCACTGGACAATTATACAGAAGTGAAAAGTGTCTGGATTTCCATGAAATAAAGAGTTTCCTAGAAAGCAGGAGGCGTAGCCGTCCCCTGCTTTCTCTCTGTCTTATAGACGGAAATATTAATTTATTCTGTCAAAATCCTTTATTTTTCGTTAAGAATGCGTTAGAATAAAAGCACAGAGAGAAATGATTCAATTCCATAAGGAGGTTTTTGCTGATCATGAAAATCATGAGTAACGAACTGCTCGTCGCAGCGTATCGGGATGCAAAGAAAAACAACCACGGGAATGATTGGATTCGGCTGTTAAGAACGGAAATACGAAAACGGGGTCTGAATCCGTAAACCGCTCATTTGTCTCTGTCCATAAGCAATAAGGAAGCATACATTCAAACAATGAAACTGCAGCGCACATATCATATGTGCGCTTTTCTTTTTACATTCTGTACTCGTTGCTTTCTGACACCTCCCTCTTTGTTGCCCACTCTCCCCCCTCACTCGGCATTTAATCTTCATGTACACAGGAAAACCTTCGGAACATATGCAGATAGTCTGTTAAAGTAAGTATCTAGGCAAATCATTTTAAAGTAAAAAGTTCTTTGCAATTGAAACTTTTCGCTCCCCTTTCTGCCTCTAATATGTGAAGGGAGGATTTACATGCCATATTCTATCCAATTAGTCGAGTCAGCCGTAGCAGGAGACAAGGAAGCATTTGAACAATTAGTAAAAGCTGAGAGTGAAAAATTGTATAAAATTGCGTACTTACATATGCACAATAAAGAGGATGCACTGGACGTACTGCAAGAAGCCACCTATAGAGCATATGTCTCGATACATAAACTCAAATCTCCGGAGTATTTCAGTACTTGGCTTGTCAAAATAGTCATTCGAACAGCGTATAAAGAATTGGAACGTAAAAAGAAAACAATTCAATTGCCTGATGAGACGATTCAATTTCTCTTAGAGTCAAATCAAAATGAGGCCTCCTCTATTGATTTATCAGATGCCCTTTCTGCGCTGAATGTGGATTATCGTAATGCCATAACGCTTTTCTATTATTACGATATGCCTATCCGCACCATCGCAGCCGTACTCGGCAAGCCTCAATCGACTGTTAAGACTTATTTACGACGGGCCAAGTTGGAATTGAGAAAAACGTTAGGAGATGATTACTATGCAAAAAGACTTATATAACGATATTGAAATTCCGAAAAGCGAAATCATGCACGCCATTGATAAAGGAATTGAACGCGGAGAAAAAGCTCGAATTGTGAGCAAGAAAAAAAGTGTTTTAAAAAGAGCTTCCTTCTTCACTTCTATCGCTGCTGGGATGGTACTTGCATCAGGGTTTGTCTTTACCCCTGTCACAAACGTGTTGGCACAAATACCGATCATTGGCAGCCTCTATGAAAAATATCAAATGCCAATTGGCGAGAAATTGGCTTCAAAACAACTGATCACGGAATTAAACGAAGTCGTCGAAGACAATGGTGTCAAAATGCGGATTACGTCCATATTTTATGATGGTCAATATGTTGGCTTGACCTTTAAAGCGACTGGTGAAAATTTAGCCGAATCTATCGGAGGAGAAAGGGCTCCAGAATCCGGTTATACATTTGAGATGTTTGACCGGGGGGATGAAACATCTTGGTGGGGAGGTTCAATGGGTCCTTTAACAAAAGAACCGAATGGATATGCCGGTGCGATGATTTTAGAAAATCCGGATACAAATGCAGCGGATTCCTTTACTCTGCCAATCACTTTCACTCACATGGCAGGAGTAAAAGGAGAATGGTCATTCAATCTCCCAATTGAAAAATTACCTGCAAAAGAAATAGCCCTTTCGCAAACGATATCGTCAAGCGATAGAGCGTATCGTATCCATTTTGACAAAATAGTTGTGGGACAAACAAATGCTACCTTATCGTATGAAGTATTGCAGGCGCTCGGTGTGGAAGGCGAAAAGTTGGAGATGTCCATAACAGATGATAAAGGCTTGCCTATTTCGGCAAATGCACTCTCCTCTTCCAAAGTTATCTTCGAAATTGATGCTGCAAACACAGACTATGTCTTAATTGAACCGGCCTATAAAATCGGTGAAAGAAAAATAAAGTTAGATGCGTTTAAAATACATGTGAAATGACTAAGAAAGATCCGAACGCTTATCAAGTTCGGATCTTTTTTCTCATTATTGCATGGGCTGGATTCTAGCTGCTAATCTTGTCTTGCCTCCTGCGCTGCAATTCTCATCTGAATTTTCACACTTCCATTCAAAAAAAGGCTGTTCGGAGAGTTTCCGAACAGCCTTTTCCATCAACCTTCCAATAGAAGATCTTCCGGATTTTCGAGCAATTGCTTGATTGTTACGAGGAAGCCGACTGCTTCTTTTCCGTCAATGACACGATGATCGTAGGAAAGAGCCACATACATCATTGGGCGATTTTCCATTCTTTCCGCATCGATTGCCACAGGACGTGTCTGGATCGTATGCATGCCGAGGATCCCCACTTGTGTGCCGTTTAGGATCGGTGTGGACAGCAGCGAACCGAAGACGCCGCCGTTTGTGATGGTAAACGTGCCTCCCTGCAAATCGCTAAGGGCAAGTTTGTTGTCACGCGCTTTTTTCGCAACTGCCAAAATGTCGCCTTCAATTTCCGCGAAGTTTTTGCGGTCGCAGTCACGGATGACCGGTACGACAAGACCTTCGTCAGTAGATACCGCAACACCGATATCATAGAACTTCTTCAGCAACAGTTCATCGCCTTGGAGTTCGGAGTTGACAGCAGGGTATTTCTTAAGCGCAGCCACGACAGCTTTCGTGAAGAAAGACATGAAGCCTAGACGAACGTCATGCTGTTCGTAGAACTTGTCCTTTTTGCGCTTGCGCAGTTCCATGACAGCCGACATATCAATCTCATTGAATGTTGTCAGCATAGCCGCGTTCTGCTGAACTTCCACCAAGCGTTTCGCGATCGTTTGACGGCGGCGGGACAGGCGTACACGCTCAACCGGCTTTCCGTCTTCTGCAGAAACAGGAGCTTTTGGTGCCGGCGCAGAGGCTGGTTTGCTTGCCTGCTGAGGTGCAGCATTGTAAGCCTCAACATCCTGTACGCGTACACGGCCAAGCGGATCAACAGTCGGGACGGCATTTAAATCGATGCCTTTTTCGCGAGCCAATTTACGGGCAGCAGGAGAAGCGATCGGACGGTCTTTCTTTTCTGGTTCCGCATTTTCGGATGCCGCAGGAGCTGCAGCCTCTTTCTCAGCAGGCTTTTCTTCCGCTTTTGGCGCTTCCTTGGCAGGCTCAGCTGGTGCCGCTCCTGCCGATGCTCCAGCTTCAACGATGGCGATCACTTCACCGACCTGCACGTTGTCGCCTTCTTCTGCTTTGATTTCTTTCAACACACCCGCTTCTTCGGAAATGACCTCGACGTTCACCTTGTCCGTCTCCAGCTCAACGATGTATTCCCCTTTTTCGACTTGGTCGCCGGGCTGCTTCAACCATTTTGCAATGGTACCTTCCGTAATTGATTCTGCTAATTCGGGCACTCTTATTTCAGCCACAATCATATCCTCCTCTTGTTTACCTTGCATGCGTGATTTTTATCTAAAGCCATGGCAACACGAGCAGACGGCATGGAATCCTTCCATGCTCGCTGCCCGCGGCAGGCTTATATATACAGTATTTATTTAATTAATTATTTCTTTTTTGTAAGTGCTTCGCGGATGATCCGGTTCTGTTCTTTCTTATGCACAACAGGATCCCCCTCTGATGTGCTTGAACGTCTGCGACGGCCGATATAGGAGACTTCCGCCTTCTTCGGCGCCAGTTCGCGCAGATACGGATCGACATGTGTCCAGCCGCCCATGTTCTTCGGCTCTTCCTGTACCCAGACGATTTCCTTCACTTTCTTGTAGCGGGACAGGATTTGCTTGATTTCTTTTTCCGGGAACGGATAAAGCTCTTCCACCCGGACGATATGAAGCCAATCTGTATCCGTTTCGCTCTTCAGCTGGTCTGCCAGATCGATCGAAACTTTGCCGCTGCAAAGAACGACTCGTTCAACCGCATCATGGTTTTCACCAAGTCCAGGCTGTTCGATTACAGGCTGGAACTTCCCTTCGGCAAGCTGGTTGATGTCTGCTGCGGCAAGCGGATGGCGAAGCAGATATTTCGGCGTCATGACGACGAGCGGCTTCACTTCGTCTTTGGTCAAGATGGCTGCCTGTCTTCTCAAAAGGTGGAAGTACTGAGCAGCGGACGAAAGGTTTGCCACCGTCCAGTTGTTTTCTGCAGCAAGCTGCAGGAAGCGTTCGACACGGCCGCTGGAGTGCTCCGGTCCCTGACCTTCATATCCATGAGGGAGCAGCATGACAAGACCTGATTTTTGGCCCCATTTTGCTCTTCCGGAAGAAATGAATTGGTCAAAGTACACTTGCGCCATGTTGGCAAAATCGCCGAATTGCGCTTCCCAGATGACGAGTGTTTCCGGCGCAAACACGTTGTATCCGTATTCGAAGCCGACAACAGCAGCTTCTGTCAGCGGGCTGTTGTATACAGCAAAGGACGAATGGACATCCTTCAGATGATGAAGCGGGATAAATTCCTCGCCTGTCTTTTCGTCATGAAGGACGAGGTGGCGCTGAGCGAATGTTCCGCGCTGTGTATCCTGTCCAGTGAAACGGATTGGCGTGCCGTCTTTCAAGATGGATGCAAATGCCAGTGTTTCGGCATGGGCCCAGTCGATTTTCGCTTCGCCGGTTCCAATGTCATCACGTCTCTTCAAGATTCTGACGAGCTTTTTAAAGACGTTGAAGTCTTCCGGCCACTCGAGCAGCTCGCTGTTCAGCTCCGTCAATTCTTTTGCATCGACCGCCGTTTTGATATCAGGAAGCGGATTGACGACGTATACCGGAGGATTCATTATCGTATCTGGATCTTCTTCCTTTTTAGGGACCTTATCATAGGCTGCCTGGAGCTTCGCCTGGATTTCACTGTCGATTCCCGATACTTCCTCATCTGTGAGGACTCCTTCTGCCACAAGCTTTTCTCCGTACAATTCCTTCACAGTCTTGTGATTATGGATCATCTGGTACATCAGCGGGTTTGTCACCATCGGCTCATCCGTCTCATTGTGTCCGAACCGGCGGTAGCCGATCAGGTCGATGACGAAGTCCTTATGGAACGTTTCCCGGTATTCAAATGCAAGGATTGCTGCAGCCAAAACTGCTTCCGGATCGTCGCCGTTGACATGGACGATCGGGATTTCGAAGCCTTTTGCGATATCAGATGCATATTTCGTTGACCGTGAGTCTTCGCTCTCGGTCGTAAACCCGATCATATTGTTGGCGATGATATGGATGGAACCGCCGGTGTTGTAGCCTTTCAGCCCGCCCATATTTAGGGTTTCTTGCGTGATGCCTTCACCTGGGAAAGCGGCGTCTCCGTGAACAGCGATCGCAACACAGCTGTCCATATCCTGGGTAGGGTAGCCTGCCGTTTCTCGATCTTCCTGAGCAGCTCTTGTGTAACCGTCTACAACCGGCCCCACAACTTCAAGGTGGCTCGGGTTGTTCGCCAAGGTGATTCTTGTTGTCGCTGTGCTTCCGCGCTTCACGCGTCGGTCAGCTCCAAGGTGATATTTAACATCTCCTGTCCAGCCGTACGTAATGCCGATCGACCCTTCAGAAGGGATAAGATCTTTATTCGGCGCATGCTGGAACTCGGAAAAGATCAGTTCATATGGTTTTTCAAGCACGTGTGCGAGAACATTCAAACGGCCCCTGTGTGCCATGCCGATATTGACGGTTCTTGCTCCAGTCTCGACTGTCGATGAGATGACTTGGTCAATCAATGGGATTAACGTGTCAACGCCTTCAATCGAAAAACGCTTCTGACCGACAAATGTGCGGTGGATGAATTTTTCAAAGCCTTCCACTTCCGCAAGCCTCTTGAGCAAATGTATTTTCTGCTCTTTTGAAAGCTCAGGATAGAAGCTGCCTGACTCGATCTTCTGCTGAAGCCAGTTTTTCTCCTCCAGCTCATGGACTTGATGATATTCAAAAGCCAATTTCTTTGTATATACCTCTTTCAAGTGGTTGATCGCATCCAAGCCGTCCTTCAAATTGGACGAAGCATTCGGCGAAATGAAAGAAGCAGGGATTTCCCGCAGATCCTCTTCCGTCAGATTAAACTCGGAAGGCTGGATTCGGCGCAGATCCTTTTGCCTGTCGTTGAGCGGATTGATGTCCGCCGCCAGATGGCCGTATGTACGAATATTGTCCGCCAGCTTGACCGCCGCAACGATTTTCCCGAACATGTCCGGGTTTGCCGGCAGCTGATAGGAAACATCTGCCTGCCCTTGTGTCGATTCCGCATCCGGGCTTGTTGCTGGTGCACCCTCTTGGTCAAAGAGTTTGCGCATTTCCTGGTCAATGCTGTCCGGATCTTGCAAATACTGATCATAGACACCCATTACGTAGGCCAGGTTAGGACCCGATAAATTTTGCCATGGTGAACCTTGATATGGCGTTTGTCTGCTCATCTGTGATACCCTCCACCATTCAGAACATTTTAATTTAATTCATTTAATAATGATTCATTAGTGAAAAAAGCGATTGCATCTTTATTTTAGCACTGCGCACAAAGAAGTTAAAGGTCATTCTGTCGTTTCGTGTCGACAGTAAATAAAAACTAACCGGAATTTTCATATACCATCTTACTACTATTAAACTAAAAAAACCATTTATTTTGTCCACATTTT
The DNA here is from genome assembly GCF_057657925.1 of Lederbergia sp. B243.17. Taxonomy (NCBI): domain Bacteria; kingdom Bacillati; phylum Bacillota; class Bacilli; order Caryophanales; family Bacillaceae; genus Lederbergia; species Lederbergia sp. B243.17. Next base: position 46,179 of record NZ_JBWBKF010000043.1, on the reverse strand, counting down.
CGTAAACTATTCATGTAATCCCAATTGTTTTTTCTTGCATTTCACCCTTTTTCTCTGTTATGTGACGTACATGTGCCCGCCTGGAACATATACTAACGTGAAAAGGAGTGAAGAAATATGCTGCCATGGGGAAAATTCCCGTTTGAAAAAGAATGGAATCCATTCGGGAATGCAGCACAGCCGAATGCGGTCGACAGCTACATCCAAGACCTGATGAAAAGCATGACACAAGCCCATCTCCCGAAGCAGGAAAGCGAGCCTCCTGCCGAAGAGCCGGGCAGCATCCAAGCCGACATCTTTGAAACATTCGACTTTGTCTACATCCGGCTGAAACTCCCTTTGGATTCTTCTCCCGGCAAGCTGAAAATTTTCCACACGTCAAATAAAGCGATTCTTGAAAATGTATACGAAGACGGAGACCGCCATACCCTCATCCTGCCTTGCCTTGTGAAAAAACGCGGCGCCACTGCCATTGCCAAGGACGGCATTCTCGAAATCAAGATCCCGACGTCCAGCGATTCGCAGCTGACGGAAATCGATGTGTCTGAGCGGCTTTAACGCACTCTATATGGTCACGGCTGATTCTGCTTGTATTTCTCCAACAGTTTCATGAAATCATCCTTCATCGCGGCCGCTAAAGCGGGCAGTTCGACTACTTTTTCGATTTGCTGCCAGTTTTTCCGGTCATGGAAAAAAAGATGGTGCAAGTCAGCAATCGAAAAATCATTCTGCAGCCGCTCAACCAAGCTGATTTTCGAGTTTTCTTCCACTCTGCCCTCCTGCAGCACTCGTGCGAGATAGCCGGTCTTCCCCGTCTTTACCAGTTCTTTCAGCATGCCGGGATATTTGTTGTACCGGTCGATTGTCACGCACGGAATCCTGCCCGTCGTGATCTGCACCACGGTTTCCCCTATCGAATAAATATCGCCGATGAAGACGTCGGTCTCTGTCATCCCGGCGACAGTTATATTCTCGCCAAAAGCCGGAACTTCGAGTTCTTTTCCGCAAAACTCAGCCCACATTTGATAATGCTCATGGGGATAAATACAGGCAGCCCGATCTTCGCCGCCATGATGTTTCTTATCGGCAACCCCGTCATTTTCAAAGCCATTCCGCGATAAAAACGCTCCTTCAACAGGTTTTTTCCCGATGCCGCTGTTCATCGTTCCGCCAAAGCCTCCGATCAGCTGCGGGCGGCCCGTATTCAAAGAAATAATGTTCATTCCGCTTCCCCCTTGTTTCTCTCTTTTCCTCAAGCTTAATCTACAGTTCCTTCCATGTCTATCCATTGCGGATAAAAAGACTAAAACAGCAAATAGTAAAGATACCAACTAGCGAAAGGAAATCGCAATGGGAAGACAAAAAGAGAAGAAAGCCGGCCTCGGCAAAAAAAAATGGGCGGTTGCAGCGATCGCCTCTATTCCACTCATCATGACACTCGGCAATTCTATGCTGATCCCGATTCTTCCCCTCATGGAGAAGAAGCTGGACATTACGAAGCTGCAATCCAGTTACATCATTATGGTTTATTCGATTGTCGCCATCTTCCTCATCCCGATTGCCGGCTTTTTATCAGATCGTTTTGGCAGGAGGGTCGTCATTATCCCAGCTTTGATTTTGACAGGGATCGGCGGCCTCATTGCCGGCTGGGCCTCGTGGAAGCTTGATTCGCCCTTTTCCCTGATTGTGATCGGCAGAATCCTGCAGGGCGCAGGAGCTGCTGGCGCGTTTCCGATTGTGCTGCCGCTCGTCGGCGATTTGTTTGAAGATGAGAAGAAGGTCAGCTCTTCGCTAGGCCTGATCGAGACGTCCAATACTCTTGGAAAAGTACTCAGCCCGATTCTCGGGTCCTTGCTCGCTGGCATCATCTGGTTCCTGCCATTCATGATGATTCCGGCGCTTTCGCTCATCTCGCTCCTCCTGATTATTATTTTTGTGAAAAAGCCTGACAAACAGCCTCATAAGCCAACGCTGCGAGAGTTTTTCAGCAACACGAAGGCTGTGTTCAAGGAGCATTGGAAGTGGCTCATAGCCGTCTTTTTAATCGGGGCGATGCTCATGTTTATTCTATTCGGCCTGCTGTTCTATCTTTCCTCAATCCTCGAAGATGACTATGATTACGACGGGGTCAAAAAAGGCTTCCTGCTTGCCATACCGCTTGCCGCTCTCTGCATCTCCTCCTATGTTGCCGGCAAGCTGATCAAAGACAATAAGGTCAGAATGAAATGGATCACCTTCTTCGGCATCCTGCTCGCGGGCGGTGCAGTTGCTGCAACGATGGTTTCGAGCAATTTCATCTACCTGATTACCGTTTTTCTATTTTGCGGAGTCGGCATCGGCGCTGCGCTTCCATGCCTTGACTCCATCCTGACCCAATCGATCGAGAAAGAAATGCGCGGAACGATTACATCCATCTTCAGCTCGATGAGGTTTGCCGGCGTCGCTGCCGGTCCGCCGATCACCGCCATGCTGATGGGCGGTTCGATCCGCGACATGATCCTCGTATTCGCGGGCGTCAGTGCAGCCGCTGCCGTGCTCACCTTTCTTGCGATCAAACCCGGCGGCGGTGGCAAAAAGAAGAAACGGGCAAAAGTAAAACCTGCACTCGGGTAATGAAAAGGGATGGCCTCAATCGGCCATCCCTTGTTCATTCGCTATTTTCCTTTTCCAATGCCTTTTCGAGAGAGAGTTCCGGACGCTCGCAGGCGAAATTTTTACAATGGAATAGGGCGAACGGATGCTCACTCCGCTTGTCTTCCCATTCTTCCGGCAATCCGGCCTCATCCCCGATTTCAATCAACACATCGAATGGATGGTGATGCTTATGATACGAGGCAGCAAACTCCCGCCTCTTGGCAGTGTCTGTCCCGGAAACGACCCATTCCCCGCCGCCGGCATGCTTGCCGAGGACGGCGAGCAGCATATAGACCGGTCCGCTTGGATAGAGGCTGATTTCCTCCCCGAAAGACCCAAGCATTTCCGTCACCTTCTCATCAAGAGAGCGGTCGCCTGTTAGCTTCGACAGCCGCCAAAGATGAAACGCAGCGACACTGTTCCCTGATGGCAGCGCACTGTCTAGCACCTGCTTTTCTCTTACGAGCAATTCCTCCCCGTGATGGGCAGTGAAATAGAAGCCGCCGTTCTCATCGTCCCAGAAGAGCTCAATCATCTTCCCGGCAAGATCTTTTGCTTTTTGTACGTATATACTCTCCTGTTCCGCCGAAAACAACTCAAGATATGCCCACAGCAAATAGGCATAATCATCGAGATAGCCTTCATATTTCACTTCCCCGTCGCGGAACCTTGCGAACAGTTCGCCGTCACGGACCATTCTGTCTTCAATAAAGCGAGCCGCCTTCTTTGCAGCCGCAAGATATTCTTCTTCGCCAAACACAGCCCCTGCCTTCGCCAATCCGGCAATCATCAAGGCATTCCAGCTCGTAAGCACCTTATCATCGAGATGCGGATAGACACGCTGCTCTCTTGACGCCAGAAGCTCCCGTTTCATCGTTTCGATCTTCGCTTCCAGCTCATCAAGCGGAATGCCGAGATCCTCCGCTTCATTTTCAATACTTGTCCAGACGAGGTTTGGGATGTTCTTCCCCTCGAAATTCCCTTGTTCCGAAAGATCATAAATTCGGCAAAACAGCTCGCCATCCTGGTGGCCGAGCACATTCAGCACTTCATTATAGTCCCACACATAGTATTTCCCTTCGATTCCTTCGCTGTCCGCATCGATCGCAGAATAGAACGCACCGTCTGCATTCGTCATTTCCCTTTGCACAAACCGGAACACTTCCCCTGCGATCTTGCGAAAACGCTCATCCCCTGTTGCCTGATAGCCTTCCGCATATGCATACAGCAGCAATGCGTTGTCGTAGAGCATCTTTTCAAAATGGGGGACGAGCCAGACACGGTCTGTCGAATACCTGGCAAAACCGCCGCCAATCTGGTCGTAAATGCCGCCGTCCGCCATCGCATTCAGCGTATCCTCGACCATTTCGAGCGCCTGGTCTTCTCCGCTGTACTTAAAGTAGCCGAGGAGAAACAGAAGCTGATGGGGCATCGGAAACTTTGGCTCCTGGCCAAATCCGCCGTATTCCTCATCAAACTGCCCGGCAATCTGCATATACGCTTTCTTCACCGTTTTCTCGCTCACTTCTTTCCGGCTGCCTTCGCCAGAGCCCGCCCTCAGCGCTGCTGTCACTTTTTCTGCAATCTCCCCAATTTTGTCGGGTTCTTCGCGGTACTTTTCAGCAAGCTGCGGGAGAATATCCACCATCCCCGGCCTGCCATACGCGCTCTCTTTTGGAAAATAGGTGCCCGCATAAAACGGCTTCCGGTCCGGCGTCAAAAACACATTCAACGGCCAGCCGCCCTGGCCCGTCATCATCTGGCACACATTCATATAGACCGAATCAATATCCGGCCGCTCCTCCCGGTCCACCTTCACCGCTACAAAATGGCGGTTCAGCAAAGCGGCTACTTCCTCATCCTCAAAGCTCTCTCTTTCCATGACATGGCACCAATGGCAAGTTGACGTTTGCAACCACTAGGAATATCCAATAGACAGAAAGACAGGCTTGCCTTCTCTCTTTGCTTTTTGAAAGGTCTCAGGAGACCACTCAAGCCAGTTTACGGGGTTTTTTTTATGTTGTAATAGGTAAGGTGACTTAGACTCCACAAGCCAGTTAAACTCCTTAGAATGACGATCTTTAGATAAATACGATTTCATATCCATTTTCCTCCTAAGATACATAATGGAAGAACTGCTTTTGTTGGTTAGGCGGCTGTCTTATGGCCGATAGTTTTTAATCAAAAGAGTTCTATGTTTGTTATATTGTACGGTAATGGGCAATTTAAACAAATAAAAAAAAGCGTGCCACTATTACCGCACGATTCAAGCATTAAAATCATCAAAGTGTTTATTGTAATATTTACATCGTCAATGCTCATCTGATTTTGAGGCACTTCAACCGTTCCATCGCCTTTGACTTTGTATTCAATGCCCTCATGATCGTCCTCATCATAAAACTCATCTAGGCTCATTTGAGAAGGCTCCATGTTGAGAGAAACGCCTCGGCCGGCATATGGGTATAGCTTGATGATCTGATTCTCGCTATCCCCTTTAACATTGAATTTGAGAGCAATGACGATGACGACGATACTGACTGGGGTTGGATTGGCTTAATTGGTTTGGCAGGTCTTCTAGGGTTTAGAAGAAACGATAGGAAATAAAGATAGCCAATTAGCTGCCATTAGTTCCAAACCGGACAAGAATAGGATCCCTTGTGATTCTTTTCTTGTCTTTATTCATTTGCAATGTATTTTCCTCATCAGGATCTCCTTGCTGCACTATTTGGTCGAACTGTGAATTAGAGTTTTACCCAACATCGCTTTCTTTATTCGAACATACATTTTGTGTATATTTAATGCATACTAACTAAATGGAGGTTAAACTATGCGATCAATTGATTTAATTCTATTAAATTTCAACGAAACTCGTAGAAGAAGTATTAAGGTTTGGACTTCGATTCCTCAAGAAAAACTACATTGGAAACCCGATGACGAAGCAATGACTTGTCTAGAGATGATTAGGCATGTTCTAGAAAGTGAACATTATTACCATTTAGCTATTAAAAATCGTGGAAGTCTAGAAGTATTCGATTCTCCATTCGAAAAACAACCATTTTCTACTGTAAATGCTGAATTAAATTTTGCAGAACCATATAGAAGTCACTTCTTAGAAACTGTTAAATCTTTTTCTGAAGAAGACCTAACAAACATTAAAATTGATCGTTCTGATTCAGGATACATAAGAAGTTTGGGCGACATGTTACTAAGAATTGCTTATCACGAATCAGTTCATACTGGACAATTGCTTGATTATTTAAGAACTGCACAGGTTCCAAGAATACGAGTTTGGGATTAAAAGATATACAGGTGTACTCACTTAGGTGATACGCCCTTTTTCTTTTTAGTTACTACGTAATTTGCTTCTACTGCGCCACCTTCCCCACTAACAGCAACTCCCGCCGATGGGTCCACATCTTGTTCTTGCGCTTCGCCTGCTCCTTTGATACCGATGATCTTCTGGTCGATGTCCGTGGGCTGCTGGCAAGGCAAGAGTATAAATCAATCACGAAAAACTTGCAGCGCGGCAAAAAGATTGGCGCTAGGCTTGAAAGATAGACAAACGGTCCTGCTCCTTTTCCATATCAGTTCGATCTATCGGTAAAAGGAATCGTTAAGGATGAGGAAAAGAATAAAATTTACCAAGAAATGAAAAGTATGATTCTAAATGTACGCCCCTGTTATGAGGTAACATGGTATTTAAACAATCGCGGAATTCCGTCCCCGAAAGGCGGTTTATGGCACGAAAATACAGTTAGAAGAATCATGCTCGATGAAACTCACTTGGGAAGAATCATCTCAAATAAAACCGAAGGCTTCGGCCATAAAAATAAAAAGACAAAGCCATTGCGCTATCTTCCCCGTGAAGAATGGGTCATCGTAGAAAACTGCCATAAGCCGTTAAAGACAGTGGAAGAAAGGTTATCCCTCATCGAGCTCGAAGTGGAGCCTTTTTACTATCTGGACTAGTTAAGTGCGGGAAGTGCGGAAAGGCAATGCAATTTATCAGAAAGCCAAATGGTGTATCGGTAAAGCCGTGCCAGGCTGCAGATCCATATGGCAATCGATGCGGTAACAGAGGAATAAAAGTTGATGTACTTACTGTAGCGATAAATTTTAAGCTTGAGGAGCTTGAAGAACGTCTACTCAGATACGAGCAGCATTTAGATAAAGATGAATTACTCAGATCACAAGAGGTTCTTGATTTTAAGCAATCTGAATTGAGTAAGCTTGAGAAAGCTTTGGTGCGAATTAAAGAGCTTTACGAAATTAGAGATTATACCCGCGAGGAATATCAAGAGAGAAAAAAGGCGCGGAGTCGGGAAATACAATTGCTTTCCGATGAAATTGAGGGGGTGAACGCAAAGCTCAATCACTATGAACGGAAAACCACCGAAGAGAGAATATCAAAGATAAAGAGTTTTAAAGAGATTTGGTCATCAAATGCGGCGAGACGGTTTGCCTTATGATCTGCACTCATGAAGCCACCTTCTTTCCATTTTCTTTTTACCATACCACAACGAAAAGCAATCATACGTATGCAGCCAATAAAAAATCCCCCGATTCAAAGGCACCGAGGGATTTCTTCGTCATTTATTTACATTCGAATGTTCGTTCAATGGCAATATGCCGTCCTCTTCCAAGATGTACTGATGGCACTCCAGCAGCGAGTCATGGATCTCCTGAGTCAATTTTTCTTTGTTATAGGCACAGACCGAAACGATTCCCTTGTTTCGGATCACGCCGTCAACCGACCGTTCATACTCAGTCAACGTATCGGCAAAATCGCTTATATTTCCCCATTCCACATGTCCCCACGTACAGACCGTTGTTCCATCTTCCTTTGCCTGATCGATCAGCCCTGCAAAGGACTCGGTGATTGCATTCGGGTGAAAGGAACCGTTTGAAAAGTAAAAGTCATAGTTGTTAATAAAAATGATGTTCCTATTGGCCGCATGCATCATCGCCTTTTCCAGAAACAGCATATTCCGTTCATTTTCAAGGACAATAATCTGGCAGTCACTGGCCAAGGACGCCTCCATAAAGGCAAGAGTATCCTGCAAATATTGATTTTCATCCGGAAATGGATAATAAATATGACATCCATCTTTCTCTTTTGCTTTCTTTAGAATATCAGACCACGATTCTCCCATTTTAATCTCCCCCAATCGTTTAATCTGTCATATATTCATCATACCTTCAACTTCGGTAGCAGCGGAGGAATACCTGTCTGAAAACGTAAAAAAAAAGAGGAATTCCTCGAGATTGGTATGAAAACCCAAGGAAACCCTCATTTCGTCTTACGAATTTGTTCCTGCTTCTTGCTGTTTCGGCAATAGCCATGCCGGAATGATAGATACAGCCGCAAGCAGGACAAGGATGATAAACACGGTATGCAAGCTCAATTCCAGTGCCTGACCGCTCAATTCATCGCTCAGCCATAATCCCGACACAGCGATGCCAATTGTTTGCCCGAGATTCCGCATCAAGTTATTCGATCCCATTGCGGCTCCCCTCATGTTCCATTCAACCGCAGACTGGACGATGACAGTTATCGTTGTGCTCGTCAGTCCGAAGCCAATCCCGGCAATCGCCGTCACGACCATCATCCACATGACGGTCGTATCCGTTCCGAACCCGGCCATTCCAAGGCAGCTGAGCATGACAATCACCATGCCTGAGGCCGTGATTCGGTTGACCGGGAATTTTCCGATCCATTTCCCTGCCAGCATCGCCCCGACCGGCCAGGTAAGCGACATCGGCAGCATGGCAATGCCTGACGATGTTGCATTCAAATTGCTTACGCCCTGCACCCAGAGCGGAATGTAAAAGGTGATCGCCACGAGGATAAAGCCAAAAATGAATCCGGTAATATTGGAAAGGGCAATCATCTTGTTCGTGAACAAAGCGATTGGGATCATCGGTTCCCTGCTTTTTGACTCAATCCACATAAATGCCGCAAGCCCTACAGCAGCCATGATGAAAAACATCACAATGCCAACTGTGGCCTGCTTCTCTTCTTTCAGAAGCGTGAGCGCATATAAGAATGATGTCATGCTGATGGCAAAGGCGATAATACCTGGATAGTCGATAATCTGCTTTTTCTTCTCAAGCGATTCATGAAGCGCCGACGACAGCAAGACCATTGACAGGATGCCGAACGGAAGATTCATAAAAAAGATCCAATGCCATGAGATTGCATCGACGATAAAACCGCCGACGAGCGGGCCGATGACACCTGAAATCCCCCATACACTTGAAATCCAACCTTGGATTTTACCTCTTTGCTGATAATCAAAAACATCACCGATGATCGTCATCGGAATTGTCGTCAAGGCGCCAGCGCCAATCCCTTGAATAAGTCGGAACGCGACAAGCTGACCCATTGTCTGGGAAAGGCCCGAAAGCATCGATCCGACAAGAAAAATGACTACACCGATGTGGAACATCTTTTTCCTTCCGTATAAGTCTGCAAGCTTGCCAAATACCGGTGTCGAGATGACGGTCGCCAACAAGTAGACCGAGATGACCCAAGTATAAAGATGGCTGCCGCCCAAATCTCCTACGATTTTAGGCATCGCGGTACTCACGATTGTCCCCTCAATCGCCGTTAAAAATGTGGCTATGAGCAATGCAGCCACTACGGATTTATGTTTCGTTTCTTTATTCATCGTTTCCTCCTGATCCGGCCGTGCTAGTCATGGCCGCCTTTATTATATCCCATCCTTCACGGCGTGTGTTAGCGGAACAGAAACAAACGGGAAGGGCCGGTTTATCGTGCCGGCACTCCCCGTTCGCGTTTACTCTTTATCAAAATTGCATTCTTCCAGCGGAATCATTTTCGTTTTGTTTTTCCATTTATAAACAAGCCAGACGACCAGGAACAGCGGCAGTCCGATATAGGAGGCGATGAGCCCGCTCCAATCCCAGTCCCCTTCAAGCAGCGCCGGGAAGCTTTGGCCAACGATGATGACCGCACAAAGGATAAAGGCGACAATCGGGCCAATCGGGAACCATTTGGCCAAATACGGAAGGTCTTTAACATCCTTTCCTTGCGCAATATAGGCTCGGCGGAATCGGTAATGGCTGATGGCAATCCCAAGCCAGGTAACGAACCCGGCCATCCCGGAAGCATTCAGCAGCCAGATGTACACTTGTCCGTCGCCGAAAAATGTCGTCAAAAAGGCAAAGCAGCCAACGAGCGCTGTCACGATCAATGCCGGAACCGGAACCCCTCTTTTGTCCAATTTAGCGAGAAACTTAGGGGCACTTCCGTCACGCGCCAAGTCCCAAAGCATCCTGGCCGACGCATACATCCCCGAGTTGCCCGCGGAAAGGACTGCTGTCAGAATGATCGCGTTCATCACCGAAGCGGCGAAAGCAAAGCCGGCGCGTTCGAATACGAGGGTGAACGGACTGACCGAAACCGCTTCGCTCAAGAGGCGTTCATCTGTATAAGGGATGATCATGCCAATCACAAAGATTGCAAGAATATAGAACAAGAGAATCCGCCAGAACACGGACTTGATCGCTTTTGGAATCGTCCTCTCCGGCTCTTCACTCTCTCCTGCCGCGACCCCGAGGAGCTCTGTTCCCTGAAAGGAGAACCCTGCTGCCATGAAGACACCGAGAATCGTGAAAAATCCGCCATGGAAAGGAGCGTCCGCCACGGTGAAATTGGTAAATCCGATCGCTTCGCCGCCCATGATGCCGAAAATCATCATCAAGCCGGTCACGATGAAAATGATGACCGTCACAATCTTGATCAAAGCGAACCAGAACTCGGCTTCCCCGAAGCCTTTAACAGACAGGTAGTTCAAGCCGAACATGATGATCAGCGCCAGTCCGCTCCAGATGAACGACGGACTGTCCGGAAACCAGAACTTCATAATCAGCACGACCGCCGCAAGCTCTGCCGCGATCGTAATCGCCCAGTTGTACCAATAGTTCCAGCCGATCGCAAAGCCAAAAGACGGGTCGACGAATCTTGCCGCGTACTCCTTGAATGAACCTGCGACCGGCATATATGCCGCCATTTCAGCGAGGCTCGTCATTAAAAAATAAACCATGAACCCGACGGCCGCATAGGCGACGAGCGCGCCGCCCGGGCCAGCCTGATGAATTGCGCCGCCGCTTGCGAGGAAGATGCCGGTGCCAATCGATCCTCCGAGCGAGATCATTGCCAGGTGCCGGGCTTTCAATTTTCTTTGCAGCTGCCCTTCTACCTGTGTGCCTTTCTTGTTTGCCATGCTGTTGCACTCCTTCTTTTGGTGAAGGGTGGATTTCCTGCTGAAAATAGAAAACAGCCGTCGAAGAAGATCGACGGCTGTTGCAGACCGTAAAATCCTTCCGAAGATAGCCCTCCACGTTTTTTGTAAACGTGACAGTGATGCCCCTTTTCGGAACATCCCCAGCATAGGCAGCCAATGATCCGCCTACACTTCGGCAACTTTTCCTTCCCCGCATCCTCATCAGTCTCATTGGACTTTAAATGCGATACTCATAAAAGCTGCACCTCTACCCCATCGGTGAATGGGAATTATCATGTTATATTTCGATTATAAAACAATTTGTCGAATGCTGCAATCGATTCGTACAGCCCAGAAGTTTCCTGGCTTTCATTTAGGCCGCTTATTTGCGGTCAAAAGAGTAAAACTTTTCCCATGGCTCATACTAATAAGGAATCGATACAGAAAGATTGGAGAGATGGATATGGAAGCGAGACATACAACGGAAGAAGCTTTGCGCGACTTTAAACAGGGAATGGGCACATTCACCGAAAAGATGCCCGAGTTTGCCAGCCGCTTAAATGCGTTTACGGAAGAATGCTTTAAAGCGGGATCATTAACCGAAAAGCAAAAACAGCTGATCGCACTTGGCATCAGCCTCCATGCCCAGCATGAATACTGCATCATTTACCATACAAAGGGCTGCCTCGACCAAGGCTGCAGCGAAGAAGAAATCCTGGAAGCGGCAGGTGTAGCCGCGGCCTTCGGCGGCGGTTCCACAATCAGCCAAACAGTCACGCTCCTACAGGAATGCATACAACAACTGGGCGGCCGCCTGCAATGAAAAAAACGAGGGAGCTCCCCTCGTTTTTTAACTGCTCTTCATCACACCGTAAAGAATACAAGCGACCCCGCCGAAGATCCAAAGGATTTTGGCAAGCGACACCTTTTCGGCAATGCCGAACAAGCCGATCGCGGTCGTTAGAATCATAATGATCGGGCCAATCAGCGCCAGTGAACTATTGATGACGAGCGCCTTTTCCACATCATTGTATCTCAGGAACAAAAATGCCGCGAATAGCTCGATGCTCCCCGATACCATCCTCATGAAGGCCATCCCGATAATCGCTTTTTCCAAAAAATGAATCATCCGCTCATCCCCCGCTTACTGTGCTGTCAACAGTATATGCGGGAATCCGAAAAGAAGGACAAGTTTTCAGAGAGGGACCGTTCTCAGTCCTCCTCCTCCTTGTCGCTTTTCGTATGCTTCATATCCCTGAGCAACTGTGTGTTCATGCTTCCCTGGACAATATCTTCAAGGAAAAAGCGCCCGGCGAGATCCAAATACTCATCATCATCAAACATTTTCGCATTTTGCAGCTCCATCTCCGCAAGACCGTCATACTCGGCAACGAGTGCATACGTATGATCCGGGCCGGTAAGCGGCGTCAGAATCCGCACATTGTGATTGTATTTTTCATTACGGTAATCCTTCATTTCCTGCAGATTTTCAAGCCCTTCTTTGAATGCTTCCTGTTTTAGCTGAAATGTCTGGTACACATAGACCGTCATGCGGCTGCCTCCTTAAAATACCTGTTGATCTATTATCTCTCCCCACATGCTCTTTTATCCTTTGCCTGTCGTATGAAAATTGAAGGCGTACAAGCATCCACTCATGAATACATTGATAGAAACATGGATATTGGAGTTGAATCGATGGGACTTTTCTTTGGATATGTGTTTCTTGGCTTATCTCTCGCTGCGCCGATCGGACCCGTCAATGCCGCACAATTGGACAAGGGGATCAAGAGCGGATTCTTTCATGCGTGGCTCGTCGGTTTCGGCGCAATGATCGCCGATCTTGTCTATATGCTGCTCGTCTATTTCGGCATCGTTCATTTTCTTGAAATTCCGTTTATGAAAACTTTTCTATGGTGTTTCGGATTTTTTGTTCTCACCTATACAGGGGTTGAAAGCATCGTCAGCGCCGGAAAAATCGCAGGGGACATGCGCAACGCGAAGGCGGACTCGGCCGCCAAATCGTTCTTCTCCGGCTTTTTCATGTCAATCTCAAACCCGCTGACCATCCTGTTTTGGCTCGGCATCTACGGCTCGATTCTTGCCAAGACGGCTGCAGAAAACGCGCCGTCAACGGTAGCCCTTTACAGCTTCGCGATTATTGTCGGCCTGCTCATCTGGGACGTAACGATGGCGGGCGTTGCCAGCATCTTCAGGCGGTTCATGACGGATAAGCTCCTGATGCTCATTTCCATCGTTTCCGGCCTATCCCTGATCGGATTCGGCATCTACTTCGGCATCCAGGCTGTGAAAATGTTCCTGTGATGGTCACGCTCGCTCCGTCTGCGGATTTTTACTTTTCTTTTTCACAAGATGGATAATGAACAGAGCTGCTCCGATCAAGGCAATGAATGCTAGACTCACGAAAAATCCCGGCCTGCTCGATTTCTGGACGAGCGTGCCGCTGATCGCAAGCAAAATCAAAAACATGCCCGCAAATCGTTTCGCATGCCCGAATGCTGTTACCTCGATCAGCTTCGGGTACGAGATAAGAATGAAAAACCAGTTATACAAAAGCATGAGCCCCGCCGCCGTTGTAATGTATTCATACACCGAGTCCGGCATTAATAGCGCGGTGACAATCGACACAATTAATCCGGCAATCGTCAGCCCAAAGGCGAACGGCGGCACTTTCAGCTTCCCTTTTTTAGCGAACAGCTTTGGCGCATCACCATCTTCCGCGAGCGTAACGATCATGCTCGTAACCGCGAACAGCGACGCCGCCATTGTCGAAAATCCGGCAATGATGATGCCCGCCGTAAACATATGAGGGAAAAAGGAAAAATCAAACTTGTCCAATGCGATGACGAACGGGCTCTCTTTCGCATTGAACTTGCCGACCGTCGCGAGGCTGACCGCAAGTGTTAATGAAATGATATAAATGATGACGAGCGCAATCAGCATGACTGTCCCCGACTTATGTGTATCTTCCTTATTTTTCAGGCGGACTGCCATGATCCCCATAATTTCGATACCGCCAAAAGCATAAAATCCGAAAATGAGCGAGGCCCACAGTCCCGTCCAGCCTTTTGGCATAAATTCATCCATCGAATTCGGAACGTGCGGCTTGAAGCCATCACTTAGTCCGAACAGACCGGAGAGCACGATTACACCGAGAACGATAAACATCAGAATGGCGGCAATCTTTACAATCGCGAACAGGTTTTGCGCCCGCTCGAATCCTTTTGTTCCAATCATGACTACAATAAGCCCGAGCACCGCATAGCAGACAGAAAACACCCATAATGGTACATCCGGGAACCAAAACCTCGTCAACAGCGACAATGCCGTCAGCTGACTCCCAGTGATGAGCATCTCCGAAAACCAATACACCCAGCCGCTGCCGAAACCGGCCCATCCCCCATACGCTTTTTTCGCATAGGAGCGGAAAGCGCCAGGCTGCGGGTCTTGTGCCGACATTTTCGCCAAAGCCTCAAATACGAAGTACGTCCCAACCGCTGCCAGCAGAAAGGAAATGAGAATGGACGGCCCCGTCATTTTGATTCCGAGCCCTGACCCTAGGAAATAACCGGTTCCGATGATACAGCCGACACCAATCATCGAAAGCTGCCACCATGCCAGTTTCTTGTCTTTCTTTCCCCCTCCGCCTTTACCGCCTGCCCGCGCTGTAATCTCCATCCGAATCCCTCCTTTTTACAGTAGTAGTATGGTCGGAGGCCGGAGGATTATGTATTGGACGATTGCATCCGGCAAAGGCATTTCTCCACTATTTTTCGTATCTATCCTTTCTACAAAGCTTTTCAGAACTTGCGAATTGCTATATACTTTTCAGATAACTGCCTTTTTAAGGCGGATACATAATGATGCTTCATACATAGTCAGGAGTTGGGTTGGAAATGTCACAACAGGAACATTGGAAATCGAAAATCGGATTTATTTTTGCCGCAGCCGGTTCGGCAATCGGTCTCGGGGCGATCTGGAAATTCCCATATGTGGCCGGCACAAATGGGGGGGCAGCCTTTTTAATCATCTTCTTGGCCTTTACGCTTCTTCTCGGGATGCCGCTTCTGCTTGGGGAATTCATCCTTGGCCGGAACGGGCAGACAGATGCCATCTCGGTGTACCGGAAACTGGCGCCGAAGACGAACTGGAGTGTTATCGGCAAAATCGGCGTTGTCGCCTGCTTCCTTTTGCTGTCTTTTTATAGCGTCATCGGCGGCTGGATTATTCTTTATTTGCTTAAAGCGTTGACGGGCGGGTTGCGCGGCCTTGAGGCAAGCGGGTTTGAAAGTTTGTTCGGGGAAATGATTTCGAACCCGATTGAAACGATTGCCGCCCAGGCGGGATTCATGCTGCTCACTATCATCGTCGTTGCCAAAGGGGTACAGGAAGGCATCGAAAAAGCCAGCAAATTCATGATGCCGGCCTTGTTCATCTTGTTCCTTCTTTTGATTGTCCGCTCCCTCACATTGCCGGGAGCCGGCGAAGGGATCGCCTTTTTATTCGTGCCTGATTTCTCGATGGTCACGTCGGATACAGTCTTGTTCGCGCTCGGACAGTCATTCTTCACCTTGAGCATCGGCGTATCCGTCATGGTGACATACGCATCGTACTTGCCGAAAACACAGAATCTGCCGAGCAGTGCCTTTTCGATTCTGATGATGAACATTTTGATCGTGCTGCTGGCCGGTCTTGCCATCTTTCCTGGGGTATTCACGTTTGGCATGCAGCCTGATGCCGGTCCGACACTAATTTTCGCCGTATTGCCGGCGGTCTTTTCAAAACTGCCATTCGGCACATTGTTTTTCATCGCCTTTTTGATCTTATTTTTATTCGCAGCCCTTACTTCGGCATTTTCAATGATTGAAATTATCGTAGCGACAAGAAAAAGCAGCAGCCCAGCCGGAAGGAAAAAGCTCACATGGAAGATCGGCGTGCTCATCTTCCTTGCGGGCATCCCGTCCTGCCTCTCATATGGAGTGCTAGCGGATGTGACACTATTCGGAAAAACGATTTTTGACCTGATGGATTTTCTCGTCTCGAATGTGCTGATGCCGCTCGGCGCCTTGCTGATCGCCCTTTTCATCCCGATGAAGATGTCGCGGAAAGCCCTCTTCGAGGAAATGTCAGCCGGCTCCAAAACGGGCCGCGGTTTTTTCACATTATGGTACTACCTTTTAAAATACCTCGCCCCAATTGCGATTGTCATCGTCTTTTTGGATGTAATTGGCGCACTTAACTGGCTGAAGAAATGAGCGAAAAAGCTGTTTCCTGTACAAGGAACAGCTTTTTTCATTGATGAACGATGGCGTGTTTTCTGTTATACTAGTGGGATGACGAAAAGATAGCAAGAGGAGAATGGAATATGAGCAATGATAATTTCTGGCTTGATTTGCCGAAGCCGTTTTTTATATTGGCACCAATGGAAGATGTGACAGACGTCGTCTTCCGCCACGTCATCGCTGCAGCAGCGAAGCCTGACGTGTATTTCACAGAGTTCACGAATACGGAAAGCTACTGCCACCCGGACGGACAAGCGAGCGTACGAGGCCGTCTCACGTTCACAGAGGACGAACAGCCGATTGTCGCCCATATTTGGGGAGACAAGCCGGAGTATTTCAGGCAGATGAGCATCGGTATGAAGGAACTCGGTTTCCGCGGCATCGACCTGAACATGGGCTGCCCGGCACCGAACGTGGCTCCGAAAGGAAAAGGCGCCGGCCTGATCCGCCGCGCTCCTGTTGCAGCCGAACTAATTGAAGCTGCCAAAGCCGGCGGACTGCCCGTCAGTGTCAAAACTAGGCTCGGCTATACCGAGATCGACGAATGGTACGAATGGCTCGCCCATGTCTTGGAGCAGGATATCGCGAACCTCTCCATCCATCTGCGCACGAAAAAAGAGATGAGCAAAGTCGACGCCCACTGGGAAATCATCCCGGAAATCAAAAAACTGCGCGACAAGATCGCTCCGAACACGCTGCTGACGATCAATGGCGACATCCCGGACCGGGCAAAAGGCTTGGAGCTCGTTGAAAAATACGGCGTCGACGGCGTCATGATCGGCCGAGGCGTCTTCACCAACCCGTTCGCCTTTGAGAAAGAGCCAAAAGAACACAGCGTGAAGGAATACCTCGACCTGCTGCTTCTGCAGCTCGACCTCCACGACAAATACTCGGCGGAGTTCGAACCGCGTCCATTCAAACCGCTCCTCCGCTTCTTCAAGATTTACATTCGCGGATTCAGAGGCGCGAGTGAACTGCGGAATCAGTTAATGAATACGAAGTCGACTGATGAAGTGAGGAAAATGGTGAAAGAGGTTTTAGACGGATTGGAATAAATGTAGAACAGCATGGGGGGGATCATCTCCCCATGCTGTTTTTTGTAGAACGAACCGGCTTATTTGCCAGCCAAATGAATTTCTTTTTCAATTTGATTAAGAATCCTTTCCCAGTATTGCTGCATCTCTTTTCTAACATGCTGATCAGAGAGATTTTCTTGGTGAAAACTAATCGTGGTTTTTGTATGATCTTTTGATATGATTCGAACTTGAATGGTAGACGGTTTGTCCCACCCTTCTTTTTTCCAGCCAAGCCGAAGTTGGTGGAGAGGTTTTACAATTCGGATTTCGCCTTCTCCTATCTTTGTAAAGAATTTCTGACCTGGCTGAAGGTTTATTCCATCGCTATCACCTAACCATGATTTTAGTCCATCTTCAGAGGCGATAATATCCCAGGCTTTTTCCTGTGAAATAGGAAAGGTTCTTCTAACTCCTACTTGAAATCCAACAGTCTTCGTTTGGCCAACCATTTTCCTTGTGTCCATTCCCTCACCTCTTATGAAAAATAAAACACCTATTTAAAAGTTCTTGGTATCACCAAAAAACCATTTTTCAACAACTATTTATCTTCGATTTAAACTAAATACATTCAGAAAACACTGGCGCATACACACCAAAGTATCTTCTATTGTATGTATCAAGGGGGCAGGGATGGTTATGGAGTGTTCCAAGGACAGTATGGGTACGACGAAATCATTTCAAAAGCACATGGTCCATGGCAAATTACGTTTATAAATACAGATTGGCTGGCACTTGGGTTCAAATTAATCCCCAATGCCAGCCAATTTCAGATTGATTTTTGTCGTTCCATTATTCAACAAGGTTTAAAAAACTGCTTACGGTTTTTATATTGTTCTCTTTCGGATAATTGACGTATAATTGTCCAGCCAAACGAACAGGATCGCCGAAAAAATATCGTTCAAATTGGGTTTGTCTCGTTCCGAATGAACTCATTGTCAGATCCCAGGCGAGCCGGAACAATTTTACCCGATCAAGGGCAGTTCGATTTGCGGCTTGAAGATACAGATCAAGATCTGCTTGAAGTGTGTTGAAAGCATTTTCCGACGGCAATGATACAATCCCGCTCGCCGCGATTAACTGAATGATTTCTGTAAAGCGCGGGTAAATCCTAGGAAAAACGTTACTCGCCACCTGCAAAGGAATCAAGCTCGGAAGCATGACTCCCCATTCATCACATTCTGCATCGTTTTCGGATTTCTCCAGCAGAGCTTTCATCGTTTCAATCCCAATGATGATTTCAGAACATTTTTCCTGGATATGCTGATATTCATTGATGTTAATCGTGTCGACAAGGAGTTCGGCCAAACCATGGATGAATTCGAGTTTTGCAATCTGCCTGATGATGACTTGATGATAGGCCAAATGATAAAAAGGGCTTCTCTCTTTGAAGTCTGTAGCAGCATCGACATTGTCATAAAAAAACACTTTTTCCCACGGCACGAACACATTGTCAAACACAACAATCGAATCCATTTCTTCAAATCTGGAACTGAGCGGATAATTGAAGCTCGATTCTCCCCCAACAAAGGATTCTCTGCAAATAAACTTTACCCCTTCCGTATCAGAAGGGATGGAAAATCCAAACGCTTCGTCAGGATTAAAAAAGAGCCGGGGTGCCGTATAAACCAATACCTCATCTGTCAAACCGCCTTGAGTGGCGAGAAGACGCGCGCCTTTTACGATGATACCTTTATCATTTCTCTCGACAACTCTTGCGGAAATCGCCTCTTCGGAAAATCCTAAATTAAGTTGGGAACGATTCACCTGCGGGGTAATGAACGTATGAGTGAACGAAAGATCTTTTTCCATCGCCCTTTGATAAAGAGCCCGCATGTTTTCCGGGAAGCAGTTTTCTTTCCCTTTTAAAATGCCAGAGGATGCCGCATAGCACATAATGGCCGTATTCATATAATCGGGGCTTCTACCAAGCAATCCACACGTCTTTTTTGCCCAGACCTCCATCATTGCCCTTCTTTTTCTTAAATCCGCTTTCGTCCTTGGCAGCAAATACGAAAGGCCGACCGTTTCCTTCGTATCCGGGTCGCTGAATGTCAATTTGTCTTTATAGGAAGGTTCCAATTGCATATCATACAACGAAGCGGTTGTCTTCATAATCCCTTTAAAGGCAGGATGTTCCGAGATTTTCCCTTCGACTCTCTCCCCATCAAACAAAAGATTTACATTCGACTGATCAATCCGATCGATATACTCTTTCCCGCTGATTATTCCCATATGAACGCTCCTTAACCATGCAAATATGCTGATTGGTCTATTGTATTTATGGAGGTTTTGGCCTATTCCGGGAAATGTGAATGGGGAAGCATAATGAAAATAGCATCGTCGTCCTAAATAGTCTTGCTGTATGGTATCATAGCTTCAACAGAAATCTTTAGGAGGCTCTAATGAAAAAGACAATCAAAGTTGTGGCAGCAATCATCGAAAATAACGACAGGGAAATCCTTTGTGCGCTTCGTTCTCCAGCAATGTCACTCCCAAACTTGTGGGAGTTCCCAGGTGGTAAAGTGGAAAAAGACGAAGATCTCAATACCGCTCTAAAAAGGGAAATCGCAGAAGAAATGAATTGTAAGATTGAAATCACAGAGGGTGTTTTCAACGACAATACACATGAATACGATACATTCATCATTAATTTAATTTCAATCAAATGCCGAATTATCGAAGGAACGCCGACACCTAGTGAACATTCCAAGGTAGTTTGGCTGAAACGGGAAAATTTAGATTCGCTCAAGTGGGCACCTGCCGACATCCCAGCCGTCCAACAGCTCATCGAGGAAAAAGGTGCAGTCTTCTCACACTGAGAGGACTACACCCTTTTTATAAACTCTGTATAAAGACTCCCCGGTATTTTGTTCTGCAATTTCAGTTGGACAGTAATCGGCTTTTCACCGGAAAACTCGACAGTTTCCCCTTTTCCAATATAAATGAATGGCTCATTTTTGCCGTCGATTTGCCGATACTTCCTCACAAACAAATGAAGGTGGATACCGTTCCGCTGATTGTAAATGATATTTTGGCCCCTATCCGAATTCTGTGATGTGCTATTCGGCGTCTGCCATTGGAAAAATTGCTCATCGACAAATTTATCATGGTAATTGATGCTCTCTTTAATATCCTCTTCTTTATGAAGATCAATGAACAAAAAATAATCTGGCCCGTTTGTTAGTAGCCCCGAGCCTCTAAACGAGCTATGAATTTTCCGGTAGTTGGACAAAAGAGCCGCATCGACCATTTGGTATTGCTCATACAATTTAAAATGAGGAACTCCATAATCTTTCGTTTTAAATTCCTTCTCGTATCGGTGAATGCCATAATTTAGAATATCCTCAACGAATAACCGATAATCTTCGTTTTCCAAAATCCTGTTGAAAACCGGCGATTTCACTAGTTTTCTATTGTGATAGTGAACGAGTTTAGGCTTTTTTCGTTGGAAACTATCATAATAATCGTGGTTCAATGTTTCAAAGGCATGCAACACACTATCATCCTCAACATCTTCCACCAGTTTCAGGATTTCCCGTTTGGCCATCTGTACATCAATTTCTTCATGATCTACTAAATAGCGCAAGATGACAAACTCATAACTCCGCTTTAATGGTAGCTTGCTTGATAACTCTTTAGTTATTTCTTCAAAAGCTTCATCTGCCAAGAGAGCCTGCAAATCATTTTTCTTTTCAATTTTTGCAATGAATTGCAAATATGTTTTCTCGCGCCGTATATACTTTACTGGATCAGGAGCCCCATCATACTTAAAGTAGTCCATCAAATAAAGCGGAATCCGTCCTTGATTCTGCTTTTTAAACTCCAGATATTCTTCTTTCAAGTACTTCATGGAATTGAAATTTTCCTTATCAATCTGAGCCAATATCCGGTCTCGTGAAATTCTGTCCATTTGAATATGAGTATTGCCTGGAATATTGGCAAAGCTAGTCGCGATCGCAACTTTGAGACTTTCTTTATCATAATAACGACTTCCATTTAACCCCATGGCAATGAGAAACGCTTTATTATGATTGCCGATAAAATCAAGCACTGTTAAAAACGATTTGCTTTTATGCTTCCGCAGTCCCCTGCCCAATTGCTGGATAAACACAATAGGTGAATTGGTCGGCCGCAGCATCAACACAAGATTAACGGAAGGAATATCCACACCTTCGTTAAAAATGTCTACCGTAAAAATAAACTCCAACTCATCTTGATCGTCTTCCAACTTGTTCATGAAATGCTCGCGTCGATCCTGGGAATCATTCGAGGATAAGCACACACTTGGAAAACCTCGTTTGTTAAATTCGTTCGCCATATACTGGGCATGCTCAACACTTACACAAAACCCCAGACCTTTTCTTTTTTCACCGTCATGACCATAAAAAAGGAACTTCTCAATAATAAAATCGACACGCTCGTTCACCTTCAGCTTTTTCGTCACTTCCTGAATGTTGTCAATATCAACATCGCTCAAGTCGACGCTTTCAATATCCGTAATGCCGAAATAGTGGAAAGGAATGACCAATTCATCTTCTAACGCCTCATGGAGACGAACTTCGAGGGCAACGTTATTATCAAATAACTCGAAAACGTTTTGACCGTCGCTTCGTTCTGGAGTAGCAGTCATCCCTAAAGTGAACTGAGGGGTAAAATATTGTAGTACCTCTTGGTATATAGGACTTGTCGCATGGTGGGCTTCGTCGATAATTATATATTCGAACTCATCTCGTTCAAACTCACGAAAACATTTAGAAACTGTCCAAATAGTTGCGAAAACATAGTCTGTGTGTTTTTCCTTGTTGGTCCCCGTTAGAAGACCGAATGTTAGATTCTCATTGGGCAAGAGAAATTCAAATGTTTCTTTCGCTTTCTTCAATATTTCTACTCGATGGACAATAAACAAAAGCTTCTTTGGCTTTACATTTTTCACATCAAAAGCCGACATATATGTTTTCCCAGTACCTGTTGCGGCGATGACGAGTGCCTTTTTCTCCCCAAATCTTCTCAATCTTTCTAAATTCTCTGTAGCCCTCTTCTGCATTTTGTTAGGAACAATATACTGTTTCTCTTCATAAATCATTTGATGGGTAACCTGCGTACTCTTGACTGTTTTTAGAAAATCTTCATATCTGGCAATGAATTTATCATCCGCTTCCTCACTCAGATGCCATAGGTTGTCGAACTCCTTTAAAACATCCTGAATAAACTGCCCATCTTCCTTCGCGATAATTTCAACGTTCCACTCTATGTTGCTTTTCAGAGCGCTTTGCGTAATATTGGACGAGCCAATGATAACCTTGTATGTATCGCGATACTCGAAAACATATGCCTTTGTATGAAAACCAATCTCTTTATCCGTCACAAAAACCTTAAGGTGTACGTTGTCAAACTCTCTTAGTTTCTCTAGCGCCTTCGCTTCGGTGAAATTTAAATAGGTAGACGTAATAATCTTCCCTACCGCCCCTCTCTTCTCAGCCTCTTTAATAGGATCGAGAAGCAACTGGAGCCCGCTAAAATTAATAAAGGCCACACTAAAATAAAAACGCTCACATTCCTCAAGAGAGGAAACCAACTCATTTAATAAATTCTCTATCCCTGAATTGACGATAAGTCTTTTATCTATAACGTCCATTACTGTACTCCTGTGTACTAAATTTGTAAAACTAGTAAGGAACTTTAATATTTTTTGTTTCCAATTATATAAACTCTCCTTAATCGCAACTTATCAAGTGAAATGTTTCATTCAAACGCCGTATACTTCTCCTTACTCCCATACGCTTTCTCCACCGGATACTTCTTGCTGTTTTTCTCTATTTTCTGTTCTACAGCCGCTAAAAGATCGATGCCGGAGTCATTTGCGAAGAGAAGAGTGTAGATAAACACATCCGCCAATTCGTCCTTCATCTCTGCAAAACTCTTCTCTATCGCTTCTTCGCTTGTTTTCCATTGGAACGTTTCAAGCAGTTCGCTAGCTTCCAAGGAAAGCGACAAAGCCAGATCCTTAGGATTGTGGAATTGTTTCCAATCTCGCTCCTCTCTGAACTCTAGGATTTTTGCGGTTAATTGTTCAATTTCATTCATCGTTTTCACCTAACTTGTTTTGGTATTCAAGCAGTTGCTTTCTCAATGCCTCGTCACTTGCGTATAGATACAGCCCTTTTATCCCGCGCTTCATCAAAATATTGACCGAATTTAAAATGATTCTTTCCTTTGCTGCCTCGACATCCTCAATACCTTCAGTCCCAGCAAAAGCTCCCACATCTTTATATGCATCGCTTTTTACGACCAGTTGGTCAGAATACTCGTCATATGTAATGGAAGGTCCCAAAATGACGCCTACGTAGTTCAAATCGAATCCTTGGATTGTATAAATTGAACCAGCTTCATTTACTGTGGACGCTTCCTCCGCCCAGGTGAATTTATTGTCTGTGATGTTCCACGGAATGCTGTATTCTCCACTATCCTCCGTGATGTAGTAAACTCCCCCATCCTTCTTATGCAAATAGTCAAAGGTGGAGACGACACGGCTAAGACCGAATTGTTTATTTTTCTCTATGATGGCCTCATGCATTTCCTGCAGTGTCGCAAAAACTTTCAATTCATAGTCTTTATCGTATGGCATAGGCAATAATCGCCGTTTTTTGAACTGGTTAATCCAGTCAATCACCTGATCATTTGCGTTCATACGGAACTGGTTGGTAAGTTGATAATAATCCGTATAAAAACTTTTATCCGTCAGGTTTTCTAAAGTGATCTCTTGCCAAAGGCTCTTTAGTTTCAAAACTTGATCGCTGTCATAGACGATGACGACAATTTTCGCAAGCTTAAGCAGTTCTTCCAATTGATTTTCAGCGGAAAAGTTATTATAGTTATCCGGCCGTGTTAATAGTAAATGTGCCTCATCCACTAGAATAATATCAACTTTTTTATTTTCCTTAATCAAACGATTGATTAGTGGTGTCGGTTTTGCAAAGTTTTTGGCTTTTAGGTGTTTTAATTGAGAAGCAATTCCCTTATAAGTTTTGAACATTTCCTCGTGGTTTACAACCAGGTAGTTTTCCGTATTATAAAGTGGTGAAGAAGCTTCCGTTGTCAGTTCTTGAATTGTATTGAAAATGGAACTTAACACAACACTTTTCCCGACTCCTGCCTCTCCTTCAATCAAGAAAAGACTTCCATATTCACCGAGCTCGTTTTGCACCTGTTCTTCGCAAAACCGCAGGACTTTCTCCTTTAAATCAAGCTGATCCAGAGACAATTCTTTGAATGGAGATAATTTAAAGATGTCCTTATTCTCAATTACATGATGCTTGTTGGTGACAATGCCTTCTTCATAGAGCTTCGCCCATAGCTCCTGAAAGACGCCTTGGTCGTAGTACGGCTTATCATAATAATTATGCGTGTAATCGCTAGTTGTCTTGCTCTTATTTTGAAGCTTGTATTTCTCATCGCCCAAAAAGTAATTGATCAGCTTTGTTTCAAGATGAAACGTTGCGGAACGGTTGAATTTTTCATGCTTGATCAAGTGCATGGACTCCAATTTTTTTCGTTCTTTATCTTTCATATGAGTTTTCATGCGCTTTTTAAAATAGACGGTTTCCCCGATATACGCCTCTTTGGCACCATTTAATATATAAATCACCGGATAGTTCAGAAACATTTCATTGTTCCCTATCCCTTTTAAACTTCTTTCTCTAAATGGCCAAGTAATAATCTCTACGTTTTCCAATCTTACCACCTACAGTCAAAAACCTTGATAAGTGAATTCTTACATTAAATCTTCTTTCTTTCAATAGAAGTACACTCTTTTCGAAAGAGTTTTAAATAAACTTCAGTTAGTCACCTTCACACCCTTTGACATTAGCCAATTAACATAACGGCCCTTACTGCGCTCGTACCACTCGCTAGTGACAAAGTAATCTTCTCCATTGATTCTAAGCGGTTTTGCATAGTAGCGCGGATAATAATTGACCAATCTTTGCTCTTTAATATTTTTTGAGTGATCAACCTTTTTTAAGAAGGGATAGTTTAAATCAAAAGTATTCTTGCTATATCTTTTATCCTGCAGGTAATTAATATCTTCATTGGACAGTAAGCCACTTTCAATTAACCGAGGAAATGTGTCTCTTACTAGTATTCCAATTTTCAATGCAAAGCCTCCAATCTGGTTTTAGCACTTTTTCTACAAAAACACTTTAAATATTTTGAAAAATGATGAGGTGCAATGTCAGGTTCATTCACTTATAAAAGCAGCATTTGAACCTGACACTTTTGCAATTCTAACTTCTTTCCGCTTTAATCAATTCCCTAATCCTTTGGTCAATTCTCTCTATCTCATTCGCCGGATTTTTCCACCAGTTCCGGCTCCAGATCCGTTCGATCGTCCAGCCTCTGGATTCCAAGTATCTTTGACGATACACATCTCTTTCCCTCGCACTAGGGGAGCTGTGGTACATGGCGCCGTCGCATTCGATTCCAAGGATATACCTCGAGCTGTCGTTCGGGTGGATGACGGCCATGTCGATCCGGTAGCCGGACATCCCCACCTGCGTTGTAACGTCGTAGCCAAGGTTTCGAAGTGCCTCATACACTTGCTCTTCAAATGGCGAGTCAAAGTGCAGTGCTTCGTTTACAACATGGGTGCTGACGGCTTCGTTCACCTCTTGGACGACCGCGTTGATGTCTTCCTTCCTTCCGCCCGAGATTGCTCTCGCGTATTTCAGGTAGGATTTTAACAGTTTCGGCCCGCGTTCGGCCGTATTGGCGACGTTCAGGTCTTCCGGCTCGATGCTCGAGACGACGATGATTCCTTCTTTCGCGCGGGTGATGGCGACGTTTAGGCGGTTTTCGCCGCCTTTTTGGTTGAGTGAACCGAAACGGCTGTAGACCCTGCCTTCTTCATTTCTCGCGTAGCCGATCGAGAAGATGATCAGGTCCCGCTCATCCCCTTGCACGTTTTCAATGTTTTTAACAAATAAACGTTCGTCTAAATCGCGCGCCATTAAGTCATTGTAGAGGGTTCTGAATTCCAGATCCTCTGCGGCTGCCTGATCAATCATATCCTGAATCTTTGTCTGCTGTTTTGCGTTAAACGTTATGATCCCTACAGTCCGTCCCGCATTTTGCTGGAGAACATTTTTTAACTGGGCTACGACTTCTATCGCTTCTATTTCATTCGATTGGTTAATCCAGCGTCCCTCTACTTTTCTCCATTCGATGCCAGGCGGCTCCTTGAATGGGGTGACGTTTGGCGCGATCTGAATATAACCATTGTAGAAGGCGTGATTAGAGAAATTGATCAGTTCTTCATACATGGACCGATAATGCCACTGCAGTATTCTCTCAGGAAAACGCCTTTTTGCTAAGTTGAGTAGGCTGACCGACTCATCTGTATCAAACTTTGCCTCTTCCTCATCTTCTTCATCGGCATAGCCGGCGCGGAATAAATTACTAGGGGGAAGCTGTTTCTCATCTCCCGCTATGATCACTTGCTTGCCGCGATACACCGACGGCATGCCGCTCTCGACAGTTAACTGGGACGCCTCGTCAAAGATCACGATGTCGAACAATCCCTCTTCTAATGGGAAGATGGAAGACGCCATCTCCGGCGACACGAGCCAGACGGGCAAGATGTCGACCAAACCTTGATCGGCAAACTGGTTTACCAATTTGCGGAGCGGCCAAATCATTCTTTTCTTGCCTGTTTGATGTTTAAGTTCCTTCACAGCCTTGCCATATGCTTCTTGGGCGTTGCGTACTTTACTCTTTAATTGATGTTGTAAAAATTCCGCTGCCACTTTACGTTTCTCCTCTAATTGTAGAGAAAACGATTCGCGTATCCGGGCAAATTCGTTCGTTGAGATTTTTTGCACATCGGGATATTTCGCTTCAATTTGGTCGATCCAATGGATATAAGCCGAATTCTTTAATTTATCGACCCAGAACTCTGGCAATGATTGGCCTGAATCATTGTTTTTTTCTTGTAGGGCAGCAATCACACGCTTCGTGTCCTCACTTGCCTGCTCATAAAAGCTGTCCATCATTTTCAGGTCATCGAAATCCCGATGGATATACTCCAATAACAAATCCAGTTCCTTTAATGGAATATCTCCTTCTGCGATCCGACCCTGCAACTCTTTCACTTGCTTAGCTTGAATAAAAGATGAAAGAGTTTGAACATCATCCGCCATCGCCTTCGTTACTTGCCCTAATTCATGCATGATTTTTAAGGCTTGCTTGACTTTGACCCATTCAGTAGAACTTGTACCCTTAAACTTCTCTCCGTTTGTAATCTCCTCGATGATGGATTTTCCAGAAACATTCGTCCACCAAAAAATACGCAAACCTTGCAGGGTACGTTTCTGCGCATCATCTAGATCAGGATATATTTTTTCTAACCGTTTTTGTACTTCCCAAGTATAGGCAGGTGTTATTTTTTCGATATCCAGTGCCTCTATATACTCTGTCGCTCTTTTTGCCTTGGCGATGACAGACTCTAATGTTTCAACTGCCAGTAATTTTGATTTTATGTCAAACGCCGCAAAGCTCGTCCGGTTAATCAATGGGTACGATGGATCCCCGAACCGTGTAAACCACTCTCCATACGTATAAACTGCGTCCGTCATATCACGCAGTGACTCCTTCGTCAAACGGTCAATCACTCCGTTTAAAGAAATCATGCTATTCGTTTCGGTCATTGGTTTCGCCACACCGTAGAGTTCGTACAATTTATAGCCGGATGGCTGCGTTTCATAAAGAGCTTGTGCAATCGTATTAAGAAGCTGCTCTTGGGTAGCTAATCGCGATGAGACCGCATTCAGCTTTTCGGCTGCATCTTCAAACTTCACTTCATTGTGATCTAAAACGGCGGATACTTTTTGGTATAGTGCTTTGCGGTCTACCTTTTCATCTTGAACGAGCGCAACATGGTCACTTAATCCTAAGCTGTCCAATCTTTGATAAACCACATCCAGCGCCGCGCGCTTTTGGCAGACAACAAGTATCTTCTTATCCCGATGAAGAGCGTCTGTTATCAAGTTAACAATGACTTGTGACTTTCCTGTTCCCGGTGGTCCATGGACAACCAACCCTTTGGCATGGTGTGACAATCGCAAAATTTCTTCTTGGGACCCATCCGTTTGAAGAAGGTTTAGAATGTCCTCTTTCTCATTCTCTACCTCATCCTCTTCAATGCCGCTATCCAGCACTCCTGCTTCGATTTGCATGTTGTCTTCCGAGTTGATCATTTCCCCAACTAGCGAGAGAGAACTCTCTTCCGATAAGTTGATCAACTCATCATAATCTCGGATGATGGCAGAACCACCTTGAGGAAAGTCGCCGATAACGGCATGTTCAAGCAATGTGAGATTAGCTATTTCTGGTATATCACTCGACTTATATTCCTTCAACGGCTTTAGACCCGTTTCAGTATATTGAACCTTTAAATGGTGTTTCTCTAAAAAGTCTTGAATTGCGGAAAAGTCTTGTGAGCCTGCAACTGAAACCGCTTCTTCAAACATTTCTTCTGTAAAGCCAATTTTGTTTAGTTTCTTCAAGGCTAAAAACAGAGTCCGATTTAACTGAGGGCCTTCCTCTTCCACGCGCAGCACCCATTTTTGCATAGCAATCGAATCTCTTTCTAAACGAACAGGGTATAAGAACAGCGGGGCTTGAATGAAGGTTCCATCGAGGAGAACGCCAGATAGAAAAGGATAACCCAGATAAAAGTCATGTACGCCTGTCTCCTCTTCCATTGATTTGATTTGTCGGTACAAATCCGTTAACTTCTTTGATAAAATCATTGATTTCTCATCATCCAGAGAAGGATTCAATAGCGTCAATTTGCCTTTCGACTTCGGGTTGATAATCTTTTCCAGGATCGATTTTCCGTTCTCCTTGCTCCCTATTGCACCCAAACTGGCAAGATCAAAATTCCATTTTTGATAGAGCTTTAATAGACGGATAGAACGGTTGCGTTTATTAATATTGTTCAGCTTATCGCGCATATGTACTAAATGGTCTTTCATTTGTCTCACTTCTTTCAATTAAAACGTGTTGTAGAAACACTCTAACCTAAATTATACCTTACTATGTAGTCAATAAGTAATAGGGAGAAATAGTTAATTCCCCATTCATATACAATGAAAACTTAATCTGTAGAGTACAAATATAAAAAAGCATTGGCAACAGCCAATGCTCTAATTCTAAAATCTACACCCCGTCCAAATGTCCGCCCAGCCGCAACAGGAGCCGTTCCCATCAACAATCCCCGTCCAAACCTTTAATACAGGCAATATTGTATGGTATAACATAATAAGTAGAAATTTGTATAAACTGAATTGGGAATGCTGAGGCCCCACTAAACAAGAGGATTAGCTCTAAGTATAAGAATAAAATTACTGGAAAGGAATGGCGACTGGCGGTTTGCCACGAACCTTGGTAATCTACCTTATGAGAGAAATTAGTTTGCTAAAAAAACTTACGATATTAGCGATTTCGATGCTGATGATTCTTTATCTATCTTTTTTCATACGCAACCAATTCACTTTTGATCGCTCTATCGTTTTGCATTTGGTATTGGGCTCTTGCTTTTTGCTGTCGAGTATTTCTCAATTTAAACGAAAGAGTTATGTTTTTGGATCCATTTCTGCCTGGGGAGTCATACTAATATTGGTTAGCCTTTTCCAGACCCACTCTGGTTAAAGCCTATCGGTGATTTTCTCCTGTTTAACTTAGTCCCAAATTATTCAATATTCAAAGTTAGTCAACTAGACCTAGGTTTAGTATTTTATTAGAAAAGGTCTTTTTTTGCCTAATCTCCCTCTCTATTCCACAGTCATGCTCTCAGTCTCTCGTCCTCTCTCTTTTCCTTATCAATCGACTTGAACACAACGAAAAAGTACAATGACCCGCATAGGTACAACAAGCATGTGATCGAAAAGACGATTGCATAGCCTCGGTAAGAGCCATTCGCCGCGACGATTCCCATCGACACCGGCCCCATCAGCGCCCAGCCGAGGTTGAACGCCATCTGGTTGACGGAGTTCGCGAGGCCTTTTACGTCATCGTCGACCTTCGACATCATCAGTGACATTTGAATCGGGTTGCCGGCGTTCATGAGCGCCTGGCGGAACAGGAAGCCGAATGTCGCCAGCAAAAGACTGTTGGTAAATCCGGTCAGCAGCAAAAACGGCAAGGAAGCGAGCTGCAGGAAGACGACTGCCCGCACCTCTCCGATTTTTTTCACGACTGCCGGGCCGATGAACATCGCGACAGCAGTCGCGGCCTGCCCGAGCGAGATGATCAGGCCGATGGATGTTGTCGAAGCCTGGAACCGGTCGGCAAAGTACAGGTTCAGATACGGGATGACGAGTCCTGCGCCGAATCCGATAAAGAGCTGGGCGATCGCGAACAGGATGATCATCCTCAAGCTTTTCCGATGCGCCTTCAAGTGGCGGAACAGGTTCTGTTCCATCGCCAGTTTTTCAGCCGGCTGCTTTTTCCTTTCATCAATCCGCCAGATCGGCACAAGACTGCATAAAAAGATGACCGACCCGGCAAGCAGCGTTACCCTGATTGCCATGAGCGGTGTCCAAAACATTCCGAAAACATCGGTCAAAGAGCCTCCAATCAGGTTTCCGACGACGTTTGCGGCTGTCATCAGCCCAAAATGAAGCGCGAACAGCTTCACCCTTTCTGCAGGCGAGGAATTCTCGGCAAGCAGCGGAATCGTCGATACTTGGATGAACGCCTGTGTGAGTCCGGTCATGAATGCTGCAATAAGAAGCAGATGCTGCGGCTCGATCACACTCCTGAACACGAGTGATATCCCTGTAAAGAACATACCGAACAAGATGATGTTTTTCCTGCCGATCCGGTCGCTCAACAGGCCAGCCGGGATCAGGATGATCGCCGTTGCCAAAGCTGTCATCGAGATCACTTGCCCATTCACCGCATCGGGAAATTCCAATTCACGAATATAAAAATTATAAATGACCATAAAAATACCCAGCCCGATTTGGCTGAATATATTGGCAATAAACGCCAGCTTGATATTCCGGTTGAAACTTTTCCAGCTTGAACTCCATTTGAGAAGCTGTTTCATGTACATCCTCCACTCATTATTTCGATACCCTAAACAATAATAAGTCGGAATTGGCAAAAAGTAAATGGATTGGATGAATTTATTTTAGCCGTAATTTTCTACAGGAACTTACCTGTTTCGTTTGCAACAATCCGGGTAAGATGATAGTATGCTATTGACACTATATTTAGTGTTTGATAGTTCTATAAAATACCATATGTTGAGATTTTAACAAGATCAGGTGCCCGCATCAGGGTTTAAAAGGGAATCCGGTGAAAGTCCGGAACTGTCCCCGCAACTGTAATTGCCGACGAAAGGGAATCGCCACTGTATCCACCGGGATATGGGAAGGCTCCCCGGTAGGATGACGCATAAGTCAGGAGACCTGCCTGGTTTTGTCCGAGTTTCAATTCTTCGGGGATTGAGGAGATGAAACGATAGCGAAACAGGTCTTTCTCTTTCCTATCGTTTT
This sequence comes from Lederbergia sp. B243.17, assembly GCF_057657925.1. Taxonomy (NCBI): domain Bacteria; kingdom Bacillati; phylum Bacillota; class Bacilli; order Caryophanales; family Bacillaceae; genus Lederbergia; species Lederbergia sp. B243.17. Next base: position 14,362 of record NZ_JBWBKF010000043.1, on the reverse strand, counting down.
CCATCCGCTCCTTCCCCGGGGCGGATTTTTATTTTTCTTAGGAGGATGAGATTGATGTCGACCATCATCAAAAAAGAAACGGGTTCACGGGAGCTTGAATTCAATGAAGAACGGCTCCGCAACTACATTTCCCGCGTGGCGGGAATCGAATCGGAAGAGTATGCCGGAAAAGTTATCCGGGCGATTTCCGCGAAAAAGGAATGGAAGGCCGAGTCGATTACCCAGCTTCTCATCAATACGGCGCTCGAAAACATTGATGAAGTGAACACCCACTGGTCGCATGTTGCGGCGAAAGTATATTTGGAGAATCTCTATAAAAAAGCGAGCCAGAACCGTTCGTATGACAAAGAAGCAAAATACGGCGACTTTTATGGACTGCTGAAGACACTCGCTGGAAAAGGCATTTACGCGCCGAACATCCTTGAAAAATACAGCCGTGAGGAGATCCTCTCGCTTGCCGAACTGATCGAGCCGGAACGCGACCTGCTCTTCGACTATATCGGCCTTCACACACTGGCAACGCGCTACCTGGCTACCGACCACGAGAAAAATACATACGAACTGCCACAGGAGCGCTGGCTCGTCATCGCCATGCATCTTATGCAGGACGAACCGTCCGACAAGCGTTCGAAGCTAGTCGGCGAAGCTTACTGGGCACTGTCCAACCTTTATATGACCGTGGCGACACCAACGCTAGCGAACGCCGGTCTTGCCCACGGGCAATTGTCCAGCTGCTTCATCGACACGGTCGAAGATTCGCTGCTTGGCATCTACAACAGCAACACCGACATCGCCCGGCTATCAAAAGACGGCGGCGGAATCGGCGTCTATATGGGCAAAGTCAGAAGCCGCGGAAGCTCGATCAAAGGGTTTTCCGGTGCGTCATCCGGAGTACTTCCATGGATCAAACAGCTCAACAATACTGCTGTCAGCGTAGATCAGCTAGGTCGGCGTAAAGGTGCGGTTGCCGTTTATTTGGACGTTTGGCATGCCGACATCCTCTCCTTCCTCGACCTCAAATTGAACAATGGGGATGAGCGCCAGCGTGCGCATGACATCTTCACCGGCGTCTGCCTCCCTGACCTGTTCATGGAGCAGGTCGAGCGTCGCGGAGATTGGTATCTTTTCGACCCGCATGAAGTGAAGACGGTAATGGGCTATTCTCTCGAGGATTTTTATGATGAGAAGAAAGGCGAAGGCTCCTTCCGCGAGAAGTACGAGGAGTGCGTCCAATCGAACGGATTGACCAAAACAAAGGTCCCTGCGATTCAAATCATGGCAAGGATCATGAAATCACAGCTTGAGACCGGCACGCCGTTCATGTTCTACCGCGACGAAGTGAATCGGAAAAACCCGAATGGACATGAAGGAATGATCTATTCCAGCAATTTGTGTTAATGTTAGCACCTTCAGTCAGTAATGGCTGTCGAAAACTCCGTTAAACGGGGAAACCCTTATTTATAAGGCAATCCCGTGCTAAATCTCTGCTGTTGTAGTAACATCGAAATGAGAACAAATATTCCCATGGAGGTGTGTTTGTTGGCAAAGCCCTTTGGTTTTGTTTACGAGACTACAAACAGGATTAATGGTATGAAATACATTGGGAAATGTATATATGGTCGGGCAAACAATTGGGAAACATATTTAGGGTCAGGATTGTATTTGAAAAGAGCTATTAAGAAGTATGGAAAAGAAAACTTCAGAAGAGAAATTCTTGCCGAAGCTTTTACGGAAAAAGAATTAAACCAAATGGAAGAGTTGTTTATCGAAAAACGGAATGCCGTAGCTTCACCGGACTATTACAATATAAAACCTACTTCAATCGGCGGAGACTGTTTTACAATGAACCCTAACAAGGAAAAAATCAGGGTCAAGAAGGTAAAACAAATGACAGGTTCTTCTAATCATCAGTTTGGGAAGAAAAAAACAAAAAGGATGATCGAATCTGTGAAACAAGCAAACTCCAAAGCGATAGTTATTGATGACATCCACTATTGCTCGATCGCAGAGGCATCAAGATGTTTATCGATTAACAATACGACCATTCTGTATCGATTGGATTCCGATAATTTTCCAAACTACCGAAGGCTGGCCCCTAAAAGCGAAAAGCCCACTCATAAGGCTGCCGCTTATAAATGCATAGTCAAGAATGTCACTTATGAGAGCATTGCTAAAGCCGCTAGTGCTCATAATATTTCTACTCACGCAATGCGGATGAGAATGTATTCGAAAAACTTCCCAGACCATCATATCATTACAGAGTAAATGCCTAACGACTATCGAAAGCATAGCTAGTTGGAAAAATACTAGTGAAGAAGCGAGTAGAGTACCCCTCAAGCGAGGCTCTGATGAAAAGCAGAGATAATTCATAAAGGGAAAAGCGGAGCATCCTACCAGGTTAAGCTGAGGATGATGATATAGTCTCCTCTACATGGTGACATGTAGCTGCATAGTTATTATGCGGATTAGGTGTAGCGAGCCTAATTGAAGAAGAGGACCGAAATAATGCAAAACATGTCTGCTACGGTCCAGACCGAAGAAAAAATCGAAGACGGCATGATTATCACTTATAAAAAGCCGGGCGACTTTGTCGTGTGCAACCTTTCCTCTATCAATCTCGGAAAAGCTGTTCCTGACGGAGCACTCGAGCGCCTGATTCCGATTCAGGTCCGGATGCTCGACAATGTTATCGATTTGAATACGATTGATGTCAAACAAGCTACCATTACGAACCGGAAATACCGGGCGGTCGGCCTCGGCACTTTCGGCTGGCACCATCTCCTCGCTTTGAAGGGTATTAAATGGGAGACGGATGAAGCTGCTGAGTTTGCGGATGATCTATACAAGACAATCGCATACCTCACAATCCAATCAAGCAGCGAGCTGGCGAAAGAAAAAGGCGCCTACCCTGCATTTGCGGGAAGCGACTGGGCTACAGGCGACTATTTCAGAGAGCGGGGCTATTTGGACGGCGGACAAGCCGAAGAATGGCAAGCACTGATGGAAGAAATCGGCGAACACGGAATCCGCAACGGATACTTGATGGCAGTTGCGCCAAATTCAAGCACATCCGTCATCGCCGGCTCTACAGCAAGCATCGATCCGGTCTTCAAGCCGTTCTATTATGAGGAGAAGAAGGATTTCAAGCTGCCTGTCGCAGCGCCTGATCTTGATCACCGCACGTATGACGTATACCGCAAATCAGCGTATGTTGTAGATCAGCGCTGGTCAGTCCGCCAGAACGCAGCGCGCCAGAAGCATATCGACCAGTCGATCTCCTTCAATTTCTATGTGCCGCATACGATCAAGGCTCAAGTCTTGCTTGATCTTCACCTGCAGGCGTGGGATTCCGGGCTGAAAACGACGTATTACGTCCGCTCGACCGCCACGGATATCGAGGACTGTGTCTGGTGCGAATCCTGATTTGTTACGCCAGTTTCAGCGGCAACACGCAGGAGACGGCCGAAATGATCGGAACGGTGCTGTTGGAGAAAGGCTGCGAGACGACATTGTACAGGATCGGCGGCGGCGGGGCGATCCCCGATCCGTCCGCCTTCGATGCAATGCTCGTCGGCAGCTTCACCTGGGCGAAAGGCTCGACTCCCCTGCTTGTGAAGGATTTTGTCTATGAGCTCGGATACAAGCCGCCGGCTGTCTTCGTTTTCGGCACCGGCGACACCCAATTTGGCGGGGATGATCTCTTTTGCAGTGCTGCTGAAAAGCTTGCCCGTTTTTACGGATCGGCGGCCCCCCCTTTAAAAATCGAACAAAGTCCCCGAGGCGCTCAGGAACAACAGGTCCGCGCCTGGACAGAAGGAGTGTATGCATATGTCAGAAACATTAACGATGGTAAAAGTATTGGAGCCGGCGAACCCAAATAGATCGACCGCTCTATTCGGCGGAAAGGCGAGCGGGATTTTGAATTGGAATGACCTTGCCTATCCGCACTTTTATGAACACCGTGAACAAATCCGCGCCCTTTTCTGGCGTGCCAATGAAGTGGACATGACCCACGACATCAAGCAATTTCCACGGTTGGACGAGAGAGAACGGGAAGCTTTCCTCAAAATCATCGGCCTGCTGGCCACTTTAGACGGCCCGCAGACGGATATGGCGGCAAGGATTTCACAATTCTCGACCGATCCATCCGTCAAATCTATCATGGCGACAATCGCTGACCAGGAGAGCGAGCATAACCACAGCTATGCGTATGTGCTTTCTTCTGTAACAAATCACCGGGCACAGATGGAATCGTTTGAAATGGGACGGAAAGATGAGGTGCTTCTGAAGCGCAACGAGCGGATTGTCGACGTGTACAATGATTTCGCCGAAAATCCGACAATCGAAAACGTCCTGAAAGCCATGGTCTACACGACACTGCTGGAAGGCCTGTTCTTCTATTCCGGATTCGCCTTCTTCTACAATCTCGCCCGCAACCAGAAGATGGTCGGCACATCAACGATGATTTCCTATATCAACCGCGATGAGCTGCAGCACGGCCGCTTCATCAGCGAGCTGTTCCGCGCCACACTCTCTGAAAACCCGGAACTTAATACGGAAGAATTCACGGAGTGGGTGTACGAACAGTTCCGCTTCTCCGTCGAGCAGGAGACGATCTGGAGCCGGTATGTTCTGGACGGAATCGAAGGCATCGACCTGATGGAAATGGAAGGCTATATCCAGTACCGCGCAAATAAAATGCTGCGCATGCTCGGCCTGAGCGACCTCTACCCCGACCATACCGACAACCCGATGAAATGGATCCGGGCGTACGTCGACAATTTCGACGACACGAAAACAGACTTCTTCGAACAAAAATCACGGCAGTATACGAAGACGAGCGACTTGAATGGATTTGATGAGCTGTGAGAAAAGCGGAGGCGGCCGTTTAGCGACGTACAGATTGGAGGGATTCTGACGAGATAAAGGAAACAAGGCGACGAAGGAGCCGATGCTGACTTATCGTAGGAAGAATCCCGAAATCTGCTAGTTGCTGGCCGCCGGAGCTAGACAATGAAAAGCGGAGGCGCCTTGAACAGCTGCGACAAGCATAAGGCGAAGCCGGAAAAAGGCGTGTTTCAGCCTTTCTCCTGCTTTGACTTATGACCTCTAGCAGCTAGGCGCCGCAGCTAGACAATGAAAAGCGGAAGGCGATTGATCAGGGGCGACAAGCACAAGATGAGAAAGGAAAAAGGCGCTTTCCAGCCTTTCTCCTTTCTTGACTTGTGACCTCGAGCCCCTATCGCCTGCAGCTAGACAATGAAAGGCGGAAGGCGATTGATCAGGGGCGACAAGCACAAGACGAGAAAGGAAAAAGGCGCTTTCCAGCCTTTCTCCTTTCTTGACTTGTGACCTCGAGCCCCTATCGCCTGCAGCTAGACAATGAAAGGCCCCGTCCGGCAAAATAGCGGACGGTTTTTTTAGGCAAAAAAGGTTTTTGTTCAGGAATATAGAATTTGATTAGAAAACCATCTTTTTCACAAGGAGAACAGTCATGAAAAACCTTTTACTGCAATCGCATTGTATCTTTCCAACGCTGGATATGAACAAGACCGCAAAATTCTACGAACAGAGAATGGGTTTTACTTCTGTCCGCTATGTAGACGCGGATGAGCCCCATATTTGCTTATACCGGGATACCATAGAAATTATTCTAACCCAATCAACCGGTCAACAGGTCATGCCGAATCGGGTCTTATACGGATATGGGTATGATGCGTACTTTATCACCAAAAATCAAGAGGATCTTCAAGAGGAGTTTGAACGCGCGAATGTGAAGATCGTTCGTCCGCTTAATGATACGGATTACAATAACAGAGAATTCGTTATCGAAGACGTCGACGGAAGATGGCTAGCTTTTGGTCTGAAGGTGGAGTAATGGCAGAGTGCTTCTGCCAGGGCCAAGGAAACAAAAAAAAGGATGCCCCTAATGGGACATCCTCTTTTCAGTTCGTGAACTTATTATAGTTTAACAACGTTTTCAGCTTGTGGTCCACGTTGTCCTTCAACGATTTCAAATTCAACTTGTTGACCTTCGTCAAGTGTTTTGTAGCCTTCGCCTTGAATTGCGCTGAAGTGTACGAATACATCGTTGCCGCCTTCAACTTCGATGAAGCCAAATCCTTTTTCACTGTTAAACCATTTTACTGTTCCTGTTGCCATGGGTAAAAACCTCCAAAAATTTTTTAATATGTTACTCATATTTACGGTGTAAATAAAAATTCACATATTATAAACAATACCCACAATCTGGAGTAGATATTCTTTATAACATGCGAACGTAACTCCATACAATATTCATTAATATTAAAACTGTGCAGCCGTATTTTGCGGTAATGACAGGTAAAACTGGTAAATCCAAAACAACGAAAGCCCTTCCTCTCTCCCGTCCTTGCGGCTCCTCGACCGCGCCAGTGAGATTTGCATTTCAATACGAATCGTATTGTGAGGAAAAAGGTTTGGTTTGGATCCGGGCTAAAAACTTGTCTTCTATAATTAAGTTCTACCTAATCATACATGAGCATGTTAGAAAAAGCAAGAAAACGGATCAAATCTTTTTCGTTTAAATTCTGCAAAATTCGCAGGCAACTGATGCTATTTTACCCCTTTTTCAAAATATAAAACCCCATTTCCGCAGATTTTTTCAAGTCGGCGAAAAATAGGGTCGAAAGACTTACGCTTGCTCTTTCAATGCCAATCGATAGAGAAAGATGCAGAGCAATACCCAGCCTGCACCGGCAGCGAAACCGCCGATAATGTCGGTCGGATAGTGCACGCCGAGGTAAATCCGGCTGATGCCTGTAAAGAGGATTATCGCCGCCGAAACAGCCATGAGCCCCTTCCGTCCGCGTTTCCCCAGGAATGTGAGCAATGCGAATGTAGCGAAGCTCCAGAAGACCATTGTATTCATCGCATGCCCGCTCGGAAAGCTCGTTCCATCAATCTCAATCAATCGGTGGAAGTTCGGGCGCTCACGCATAAAATGGCTTTTCAGCAAGCGGTTAAGCACCCCGGAACCGAGCGGAATGGCCATCCCTAGAAACAGGCCGAGCGCAAACCGTCTGCGTAAAAAAAGTGCCCCGACCAATACGGCAGCCATCGTATAAATCGCCTTTCCTTCGCCGGCCCACGACAGGAACTTCATCATCTTTGTCAGAAACGGATTTTCAAGCCCCTGAACCCAGTGGATGATGCCGAGATCGAACGTCCTGCCCGCCGCTGTATTGTAAAATATGGCCATAAACAGGAAAATGGCAAGGCAAAAAAGTATCCAACCGACGAACTGGACATTCGTCGTATTTCCCCTCTTCTCTCCCATTTTGATTCTCCCCCTGTTCTAGTTCGTTCTATTTATTTTGACTCCGCCGCTTTTGCCGTTTTCTTTCTTTTGGCCGGCTGTTTTGTTTTTGGCTTCGTCCTGTCGATAGACGCCTGGAGCGCGGCCATCAAATCGGTAACGTTTGCGGCAGGCGCCTTTTCCTTCGCCGTGACAAGTGCCTTGCCTGTCTTTTTCGACTCGACAAGCGCCAGAACATCCTCTCGGTATTCGTCCTTATAGGCAGCCGGGTCAAACGTCGTCGTCAGTTGGTCGATCAGCAGGATAGCCGTATCCAGTTCCTTCTTGGATACCGCATCTCCAGCTGGCACATTCGGGACCTCTGTCGCATTTCGCACCTCGTCCGGATAATGGATCGTCTCCATGACAAGCGTATCTGCATAGACGCGGATAACGGCCAGCTGCTCCTTGGAACGGATCATGATCTTTGCAACACCGACCTTTTCCGACTCTTCCAGCGCCTTGCGGAGGAGGCTGTATGCTTTGCCCCCGCTCCCGTCCGGCGACATATAGTAGCTCCGGTTGAAGTAAATCGGATCAATTTCACTGATCTTGATAAAATCCAAAATCTCCACCGCTTTTTCCCCATTGTTTTTTGCCAGCGCCTTCAGCTCATCTTCCTCAACCGTAACAAATTTCCCTTTCGCCACCTCATACCCTTTGACGATATCCTGCGGACCGACCTCGACCTCGCAAGCGGGACAGGTCTTCTGATATTTGATTGGGGTATGGCATTCCTTATGCAAGGAACGGAAAGAAATATCCTTGTCTTCTGTAGCGGCATGGAGTTTGACGGGGATATTGACGAGCCCGAAACTGATGCTTCCTTTCCACATTGTGTGCATGATGGTTCAACTCCATTTTTTCTATTATTATTGCGGAACTTGACCGTTCTTCATACACATTAACTTCTGGAAAACGGGCTACACTACAAGGAAGTTCAGATACGAGGTGAAAACGATGCTAAAGCCGATGCTTCCCACACTTGCTTCCTCTCTGCCAGCGGCCGGAGAGTGGCGCTATGAAATTAAATATGACGGTTTCCGCGGCCTGCTTGAATGGCGGGATGATAAGCCGCATTTGTGGAGCCGGAATGGCAAAGACCTGCTCCCTCTTTTTCCTGAGCTTCGTTCCTTCCTCGATGAACTCTTCCCGGAGGTGGAACGTCATTTTCCGCTGCTCTTAGACGGTGAATTGGTCATTCTCAGAAATCCGAATGCAGCCGATTTCCAGCTTTTGCAGACGAGGGGGCGTCTCCGCTCCTCTGCGAAAATTGAACAGGCTGCCGCCTCACGCCCTTGTCATTTTCTCGCATTCGATCTGCTGGAAGCGGACGGCAAGGAGCTATACGAGCTTCCTTATGAAAAAAGAAAAGAAAAACTTGAAGCTCTTTTCAGCGGTCTTCACCTGCCTCTTTCTCCTGATCACTCAGACAATTCCCGGCTGCAGCTGATTCCGTCTGCCTCCTCTTATGAAGAGACCGCAAGGACTGTGTTTAATTTTACGGGTGAAGGGATTGTCGGAAAGAAGCTCGGAAGCAAATGGATCGGAGGCAAACGGACGGACAACTGGCTCAAATTTAAAAACTGGCGCACGGTTTCCTGCTTCATAACCGGCATGGATGAAGCAAACCATTATTTCTCTGTCGGCGTCATGGAAAAAGACAGCATCGTTTCGATCGGCGCATTTGTGTCAGGGCTCGATCAAGAGACAAAGTCCGCCCTGAAAGAAACGATCCGGAGTAATTCCAATGGCAAAAACGGCAGCTTCCTTGAAGTCGCTCCGGGCATCTGCCTCGATCTCCATTACTTGGAACGGTATGACGGCGAGTTGCGTGAGACGTACTTTAAAGAACTACGTTTTGATCTGCACCCGGAGGATTGCACAGTTGAAAGATTCCTTACGGATGAGGCGCTGCTGCCCGAATCGGTCCATCTTACGCATCCGGACAAGCCTCTTTTTGAAAAGAACCCGCTGACCAAGCTCGAGTTTGTCCGCTATTTGCGGTATGTTTCCCCGTATCTTTTGCCGTTTTTGCAGAACCGCGTTTTGACGTTGATCAGGGCACCGCATGGGATTTTCGGCGAAAGCTTTTACCAAAAAAGCATACCGGAAACGGCTCCTCCTTTTGTCGATTCCTTTCAATATGAAGACAATGAAATGATCGTCTGCAGCCGGCTCGAAACACTCATCTGGCTTGGAAACCAGCTTGCGATCGAATTCCATATTCCTTTCCGGACAATTGAAAGCCCGTTCGTCAGTGAAATCGTGATGGACCTTGACCCGCCGGCACGCTCCGAATTCGGGCTTGCTGTCAAAGCAGCCAGGTTGCTGAAAGGGCTTTTTGACCAACTTGGCCTTTTGTCCTTTATCAAACTGTCCGGCAATAAAGGGATGCAGGTTTACATCCCGCTGCCTGAAGGGCAATTCTCCTGGGAGGATACGCGGCTGTTCACGGAATTGGCAGCACGGTTTCTGCTCGAACAGGACCCTGAATCGTTCACGGTAGAAAGGTTGAAAAAGAACCGGGGAAACCGTCTCTATGTCGACTTTATCCAGCACGCTGAGGGAAAGACAATCATTGCCCCCTACTCGCTCCGCAATAATGAGGACGGTCTTGTTGCCGCTCCCCTATTCTGGGAGGAAGTGACGGATACGCTTGACCCTGAATGGTTCACTCCTAGGCGAGTATTGGAGAGACTCGGCACGCTGGGCGATCCGTTCCGGCTTTATTTTCAGTCGAAGCACATGCAGCCATTCGGCCAAGTGCTCGAAGCGATACGCTCCTATTAATACTCACTTGCCAGCAAGCCGAGGCAAAACATCTTTTCTTCATTCGTCAGTCGGCTGTCCAATTTGATCAACGGTGCATTGGAACTGTAATATGCCTGGAGCGGAAGGGGCATTTCGCCCTTTTGGATTGTCGCTACTGGCTGTCCATTCTTGCAGATCTGCCTTTGATATGGGGAGCTGCAATGCAAAAATTCGCTTGTGCCAAGCTCGTAGGCCTCTTCCCTCTTCGATCGCCTTGTCTTTTGAATCGACAAAGCAGTCCCTTCGGTGAGAAGACCGACTTCATTTTTTCCGATCAGCAAGCTCCATTCGTTTTCTGTCTTGTGGTCCGTAATCAGCAGTCCAGTTTGAAACCCGTTTGTTCCCCTCCCTTTTTTTCTCTCGACTGTATATGCACAAGCGCCGTTCGATGAATAGAAATAAAGCAGGTTTTCGTCGTTGGGAGAGGGAAGGAGAATCAGCTGTACGGAATTGGCCCGGCTCTTCATAAGAGATCCCGGCAAAGAAGAAATTCTGTAATAATAGTATCCGTATTTGGCGAGAAACCAGAGCCCCGACGCCAAGCAAATGAGACCCGCGGCTGCAACCGGCAAGAATGGTATCCGGACAAAAGCGGGAAGCATAATCAAGGCGAAGATAACAAGGCTAATGATCGTCTGGTGCAGATAAAGGTGCATTTTTGAGGAATAGTGTTTTTTTATATTCATTTGTGGGCGGCTCCTTATGCGGCATACTCTTTATACTATACGGGAGTTTGCGCCAGGACATGCCAAATACTTAAAAACCCGGCGTGCAGAATGCAGCCGGGTTGAGACTTACTTCAAAAAACGTATTGTGAGCGGAATGCGGTAAATTTCTCCCTCGAATGCCTTGATCGCACCCATGATCGTGAAAATGAAAACAACGAGTCCAATAACCGGTAAAATGAGAAAGCCGATCAAGACAACCATCAGGATCGAAGCGACAATTGAATAAATGGAATAGGAAATGAAAAAGTTTAGATATTCCCTTCCGTGTACATCAACAAAAGGTGAACTGTCCTTTTTGAGCAGCCATATGATCAATGGCCCTAAAAATGCGCTGAAAAAACTCGTCACATATATGGCGCATGCCAATATTTTATCATTGCTAGATTCCATATTAAAACACTCCTTTTCTTCTTCTTGTTCTAATTATACGATTTAATTTAAAATAAGGTTTCATTTTTTTTATCCGCTCCAATCTCTTTGTCGAATGAGCGGGAAACACGTCACAAAATAGATTAAATTACCCTATTTTCAAATGGCGATTTTTTTTGTATGATGTCTGTAGAAATACTTCAATTTCATACAGCTCATAATTGAGGGAAGGCAAATGGTGCGCCACCAGTCTGCGCTTGGCTGGTTCTAGTGGGTTCGATTCCCACCCCGAAATTTTTTATGCAACTTTAAAAAATTTCGAGGGTAGGAACGAATTTGTACGGGACTGCCCTGCCCAGGAGGGAGAAAATATGCTCAAAAAGCGAGAATTGAGCGGGCATGAATGTCATGCTTTATTTGATTTAATGACGCACCCTGATGTCTTCCCTTTCGTGCGCCACAAAGCAAATTCCTATGAGGAGTTTGTCTTTTTGACAAAGCAAACGATTGAAGCAGAAGAACGTGGAGAGTTGATTTCAAGGACGATCCTTGATGAATGGGGAAATCCGATAGGAACAATCAACCTATTCGATATCCGGGACGGCGCCGGATTCCTCGGCACATGGATCGGGAAACCGTACCATGGAAAGGGCTATAACTCCCCTGCCAAGGAAGCCTTCTTCCAAGAGTTGTTTTTCGAACACGAGATTTCACAGGTTTATATGCGTATCCGCAAAGAAAATCTCCGTTCCAAGCAAGCTGCGAAAAAGCTTCCCTACTCCGTATTTGCCAATGAAACACGTCCAATGATTTTTAATGAATTGAATAAAGATGAATATATCTATGATCTATTTGAAGTGCCGAAGGATCTATTCCTCCTCAACCATATGAGGGAGGGAGCAATCCAGGAGGCGTTGCAGCCGATGGAAGCCTGATCCTCTCGATGAAGGAGCCGGTTTCCACCGGCTTTTTTCGTATCATCATGTTTACATAATTATATTATGTAAATGTATTTTTTTGTCTACCGGATATTTATAGGATTATGATATAATCCGGTCAGGTTCTAATGGAATAGGATGATGGATTTGATACAAACTTTTACACTCGGAGAGAAATTTAAACGACTTTGGATCATTCTCCTTCCGATCTTGATCACCCAGTTGGCCATGTATTCGATGAGTTTCTTCGACATCGTGATGACCGGGAAGTTTTCACCAGAGCACTTAGCCGGGGTAGCGGTCGGCTCCTCGATTTGGAATCCCGTTTTCACCGGCTTGTCAGGTATTTTGCTGTCGGTCACTCCGATCGTCGCCCATCTGACTGGCGCCGGAAAAAGCAAAGAGGTGCCCTTTACCGTCACACAAGGCATGTATGCCGGAACTGCGATTGCGCTCGTAATCTTAAGCATCGGGGCAATGGCATTGAATCCGATTCTTGATTCGATGCAGCTGGAGGCGGAAGTGAGAAGGGTTGCTTTCTACTACCTGGCCAGCCTTTCATTCGGAATCGTTCCCCTTTTCGTTTATAATGTGCTCCGTTCATTTATTGATGCCCTCGGCAAGACACGGGTTACGATGTTTATCACATTGACGGCGCTGCCGATCAATGTCACTCTGAATTACCTGCTCATTTACGGAAAACTGGGCCTTCCACGGATGGGCGGGATTGGGGCAGGCATCGCGACCGCGATTACCTACTGGCTTATTACGGCGATTGCCGTTGTGATGATCCACCGGAGAAAACCTTTTGCGGACTTCAAGGTGTTCTCCTCTTTCACACGCATCTCCCTTGCCAAATGGAAAGAGATATTCGTGCTCGGCGTGCCGATCGGCTTGGCAATTTTTCTTGAAACGAGCATTTTTTCGGCCGTTACCCTTTTCATGAGCAAATTCGGCACGACGGTGATCGCCGCCCACCAGTCGGCACTGAATTTCGCTTCGGCCCTGTATATGGTCCCGCTCAGCATGTCGATGGCTCTTACAATCGCGATCGGTTATGAAGCGGGAGCCAAACGACTGAAGGATGCACGCCAATACAGCATGCTCGGCATCATTTCCACTGTTTGCACAGCCTTGCTGCTCGGCTCTATGCTATTTCTTTTCCGTGGTCCGATTTCACATCTGTACAGCTCGGACCCTGCTGTTGCCGACATGACGCGCCGCTTCCTGCTATTCGCCGTCTTCTTCCAGCTGTCGGATGCGGTACTGGCGCCGATCCAAGGGACGCTGCGCGGTTACAAGGACGTAAACGTTACGTTCATCATGGCTCTCGTTTCCTTTTGGATCATTGGGCTGCCGCTCGGCTATTTCTTTTCAACGACAGACATGGGGCCATTCGGCTTTTGGATTGGTCTGATTGCCGGTCTTGCTGTGGGAGCCGTGGCTCTCTTTATCCGGCTTCAGCTCGTGCAGCGCAGACAGCAAATTGAATATACGCAAGAATAAAGGATCGATATGGGGACATCATTCAAATAGGAATCGGTGTCCCTTTTTTCACATGACGGCATTTTAATATAATGAAGAAAAGGATTGATTAGATTGAAAAAGGTTACGCCATTCTTAATGTTTCAAAATGGCAAGGCAGAAGAAGCGATGAATTTCTATACATCCTTGATCCCGGATTCGGAGATTACGGCCATCACTCGATATGGAGCAGGTGAAAGTGGAGACGAAGGGACTGTGATTCATGCGGCCTTTACCTTGAAAGGGCAGGAATTCATGTGCTTCGACAGCAACATCAAACATGAGTTTACCTTTACCCCGTCCTTCTCTATCTATCTAACTTGTGACTCAGAAGAAGAGATTGATTCACTTTACGAGAAGCTTATCCAAGATGGTCATCCCCTGATGCCTTTAGGAGACTATGGGTTCAGCAAGAAATTCGGTTGGCTGAATGACCGATTTGGCGTTTCATGGCAGCTGACCCTCCCAAGCTGACCTTGTAGGCAAAAAGAAAAGGAAAACGCTCATGTTGTTGTAAAGTGGTACCTGTAGGTAGGACACTCGAAAAAAAGAGTGTTCAACCTGCAGGTGCTTTTTATATACTTGAAATTAAGAATATGGGATTAGGGGATAACATGAGCAAAGTAACTTTTTCGTCCGAACAGGTAAGTGCA